>JBJMWI010000124.1:0-17574 GCA_045810225.1 Burkholderiales bacterium | reverse complement strand
ACTTATAGCTATAGTAGCCGGCAGCGTAACCACCTCCAAAGATATGCGAGAAGCTGTTCGGAAAGCGATTGTATTCCGGTGGAAATAGCACAGCTACTTCACGGCGAACTTCATCGGCGAGCTGAAGCGGCGTCTGCTGCCCATCTGGATCGAAATCAGAATGCAGGCGCATATCGAATATCGCGAATTCCAGTTGCCTCACGGTCTGCATGCCGCTCTGAAAATTTTTTGCCGACACCATCTTGTCGAATAGTTCGCGCGGTAACGCGGAGCCGGTTTCCGCATGGCGAGTCATATTCTTCAGGACTTCCCATTCCCAGCAGAAATTTTCCATGAACTGGCTCGGCAATTCGACGGCATCCCATTCGACTCCGTTTATCCCAGACACGCCAAGAACATCTACCTGGGTCAGCAGATGATGCAGGCAATGGCCGAACTCGTGGAACAGGGTAATGACTTCATCATGTGTGAATAGGGCCGGCTTCGTTCCCAGTGGGGCCGTAAAGTTGCAATTCAGGTAGGCGACAGGAGTCTGCATGCCGGCAGGTTTGCGCCTGCGGGTTATCGCGTCGTCCATCCATGCACCGCCGCGCTTCGCTGGCCGGGCATAAATATCGAGATAAAATTGCCCAATCAGCGCACCGCTGCGAGACTTGATCGAAAAGAAACGCACATTTTCGTGCCAAACTGGGGCGTCTTCGGGCTCGATGCGCAAACCATATAGCGTTTCAACGACTCGAAACATTCCATCGAGAACCTGCTGCTCGGGAAAATATTGCTTTACTTCCTGATCGGAAAACGCATAACGAGCGACACGCAATTTCTCCGAAACATAAGCTACATCCCATGCCTCGATTTTATCGAGCCCCATGTGCCGGGACGCAAATTCTTTGAGTTCTGCAAGATCGCGTTTCGCGTACGGTTTAGCCCGCTTCCCGAGTTCCTCCAGGAATTCGACGACTTGTTGCGGCGAATCCGCCATTTTAGGTTGCAACGAAAGCTCGGCGAAATTAGCAAGACCAAGCAATCGGGCTTGCGTCTGGCGCAGCCGCAAAATTTCCACAATGACTAATGAATTATCGAGTCTCGATTCACCGAACTCCGCTGCGCGCGTGACATACGCACGATACATTTGCTCCCGCAGCTTGCGATCATCAGCATACTGGAGCACGGGAAGATACGAAGGCATGTGCAGCGTGAATTTCCAACCTTGCTTGCCAGCTTCTCTGGCGGCATCCGCCGCAATCTCCAAGGCATCCGAGGGCAAACCCGCCAGACGGGACTCATCATCAACGATAAGCTCAAATGCATTGGTAGCATCAAGCACATTGTCGTTGAAGGTAGACGACAGGCTCGCGAGTTTCTCGCTGATCTCTTTGAAGCGAGCTTTTTCTGGAGCAGGCAGTTCAGCGCCTCCCAGACGGAAGTCGCGAAGTTCATTATCGATGACCCGCTTCTGCGCCGCCGTCAAAAGTGAAAAAGCATTGGAATCGCGAAGCGCTTTGTATTTTTGATAAAGCGCCTCGTTTTGCGCAAGTTCGCTGAAGTATTGCGTGATGCGGGGGAGATTGGCGTTATAAACCTCCCGCAACTGCGGACTGTTCATCACGGCATTCATATGGGAAACCTGGCCCCATGAACGGCGCAGTCGCTCATTGGCATTATCCAACGGTTCGACGAACCCCTCCCAGTCCACAGGGATATCCTGGTTTCCCAGTCGCTCCACCAGAGCTCTATTTTCGGCCAGCAACTGGTCAATGGCTGGCGTCACCGCTTCGGATTTAAATTCTGCAAAACGCGGAAGACCGGAAAAATCAAGTAATGGGTTCATTGTTGGACGTAAAGAACGAAACAGATTTTCTAAATGGTGCCGGCGATTTTATTTTTCAACTGCTTGCGGATCTGCTGGAATTCCAATGCCGTGCGTAGGACGACTTTCGAAGACCACATTGCCTTCCACAATAGTAAACCTGACTTTGCCTTTCATCTCGTATCCGGTGAAGGGTGTGTTTTTCCCCTGGCTTTTCAAGCTAGCGGGCTGGACCATCCACCGAGCGAGCGGATCAAAAATGCAAAGGTCGGCTCTCGCGCCCGAAACAATAGTCCCCGCTTCAATACCCAGTATCCGGGCCGGTTCGCTCGTAACTTTGGCGAGCGCGGATCCTAACGGGATCTTTGCTTCATCAGCCCATTTCAAGGTGAGCGCAAGCAACAGTTCAAGACCCGTTGCTCCGGGTTCGGATTCGCCAAACGGCAATTGCTTGGCGTCCTCGTCCACGGGCGTGTGGTCCGAGCATATTGCATCCACCGTTCCATCCTGCACGCCGCGCCGGACAGCATCGCGGTCTCGAAGCGAACGTAGCGGAGGGACAAGATGACAATTTGAATCGAAATAACCAATATCCATTTCGCTCAGATGCACATGATTGGCCGAGACGTCGCACGACACATTAATCCCGAGCGACTTTGCCTGGCGGACCATATCTATGCCGTCAGCGGTCGAAAGCCTGCATAGATGAACTCTGGCGCCGGTCTGGTGCACCAGCAGAAGAATCGTCGATAGTGCAACCGTTTCGGCTATTGCCGGTATAGGAGCAAGACCTAGCCGGGTCGCTACCTGGCCGTCGTGCGCCACGCCATTCTTGCCGAGCGCGGCATCGCGCGGTCTCAGCCAGACTTGATATCCAAAAGTAGAGGCATACTGCATCGCCCGCAACAACACCTCATTATCGCCAAGCGGCACGTCGGCTTGCGAAAATGCAATGCAGCCCGCATCGATCAACTCGGCCATTTCGGTAATGCGTTCGCCTTTGAGCCCCTGCGTCAATGCGCCAAGCGGATACACGTGCGCCTGATTAAGACTGCGCGCGCGATGCTTGAGCATCTCCACCAATCCCGGCTCGTCCAGAGGCGGGTCCGTGTCCGGAGGACATACCAGCGAAGTTACTCCGCCGGCCACCGCCGCCGCCATCTCGCTTTCCAGCGTTGCCTTGTATTCGTATCCGGGTTCGCGCAATCTCGCCGAAAGATCCACCAGTCCGGGGCAGACAACCATGCCGCTTGCGTCAATCACGCGATTGGCCTGGAATCCAGCCGGTGCCCCACCCATTGCCGCCACTTTCCCAGCAGCGATAAAGACGTCCTGCGTCCGATCGACGCCGCTTCCCGGATCGATCACGCGGCCGCCTTTGATATGGATCTTCATGGGCTCCCGGCCAATATCGACATGACAGCCATCCGTACAGCGATGCCGAAGGTCACTTGGGGCAGGATCACGGATTGTTGTCCATCTGCGACGCTCGATTCTATTTCGATGCCGCGGTTCATCGGACCCGGGTGCATTACGATCGCATCCGCTTTCGCACGGGCTAGCTTCGCCGGAGTCAAACCGTAGTATTTGAAAAATTCCTGTGCGGACGGCAGCAAGGCCCCGTTCATACGCTCATTCTGCAAACGCAGCATGATGATGACGTCCACGTCCTTCAGTCCATTTTCCATGTCATGGTAGACGTGCACGCCGAGATCCGAGACGTTGGAAGGCAACAAGGTGCGTGGTCCTATCACTCGTACTTCCGGGACACCGAGCGTCGCCAAAGCATGAATCTGTGAGCGCGCTACCCTCGAGTGCAGGACGTCCCCGACAATAGCAACCCGCAAGGAGGTAAATTCCTTCTTGTAGTAACGAATGGTGAACATATCCAGCAAGCCCTGCGTGGGATGCGCATGGCGGCCGTCGCCCGCGTTGATCACATGAATATAAGGGGCCACGTGTCGCGCGATAAGATGTGCCGCGCCACTCTGCGAATGTCTCACCACGAACATGTCGGCATGCATTGCAGACAGGTTTGCTACCGTGTCCAACAAGGTCTCGCCCTTGCTCTGGGAAGATGTACCGACGTTGAGATTGATGACGTCGGCCGAAAGACGCTTTGCCGCGATTTCAAAAGTAGTGCGCGTTCGTGTTGATGCTTCGAAGAAAAGATTGAAGACGGCTTTCCCGCGCAACAAGGGCACCTTTTTTATTTCACGCTCGCCCACGGACAGGAAAGAAAGCGCGGTATCGAGAATGCGAAGGATGATCGCTTGCGGCAAGCCTTCGATGGTAAGCAAATGCTGAAGCTCGCCCTGCGCATTCAATTGCAGGTTGTAGCTAGTCATGCTTTCGCCTGCCGGTTCAACACCAGACTAAGCTCTTCTTTTTCGTTTTTTGTCAGCTCGATCTGTTCGTCTGCATTTGCAGAAAATTCCGCGCCAATGAACTGCGCCGCAATTGGTAGTTGCCGCCCTCCACGATCGACCAAGGCGGCCAGCCGTATGCTCTTGGGCCTGCCGTAGTCGAACAATTCATTCATCGCCGCGCGAATGGTACGTCCGGTAAACAGAACATCATCCACCAGGATGATGTCGGCACCGTCGACTTCAAACGGAATATTTGATGGCCTGACTTTCGGATGCAGGCCGCGGCTGCCATAGTCATCACGGTAGAACGATACATCGATGGTGCCGAGAGGCTGTCGCAGCGCCAATGCCTTGTGCAGACGCTGCGCCAGCCACACCCCTCCGGTGTGTATGCCGATCAGCGCCGTGTCGACGCTCACGCCAGGTCGCATGCGTTCGGCGAGCAGCGCCAGCAGCTGTTCCGCGTCAGGCAACGGTTTGGTCATTGGTTAAAGTAGCTCTCCAGAATCAGTTTCGCCGCGAGCTGATCTACTTTGGCGCGGGATTTTCGCGCATCAAGGCCGAGTTCCTTGATCTGCTGCTCGGCTTCCACGGAGGTGAAGCGCTCGTCGACCAGGCGCGTTTCGATGCCAAAACGTCCCTGCAGTCGCAATGCGAATCGACGTGCCAGCGCTGTCATTGCATGTTCGCTTCCGTCGCTTGAAAGGGGCAAGCCGACCAGCAGCAAGACCGGCTGCCACTCGTTCACCAATGCCTCTATCCGGGCGAAACGGACGTCGTTGGCGCGAGCATCGATGGTACCGAGAGGATGTGCAACGCCAAGCTGCAATTCGCCGACGGCTACGCCGATTCTGCGTTCACCGAAATCAAACGCCAGTACTGTTCCAAAGCGAATGTTTCCGGATGGACGCGCAGCTTCAGCCATCCTGTCCGGCCTTGCCTGCATCAAGCATGACCGGCGTCATCGGAGAGGCTCGCGGGGTCGAAGCCAAGCAGTTCAATTGCCGCGGTAAGGCGTTCAGCCGGTGCTCTTTCAAAAATCACGGATGGTTCTGCTTCCACCGTCAGCCATGCATTTTGCCCCAGCTCCTGCTCCAGCTGCCCGGGCGCCCAGCCGGCATAGCCAAGCGAAACCAGTACATTGTTCAAGCCGGGGCCTTCCCCCTGGCTCAATGCCTGCAAAATATCCTTTGATGTGGTTAGCCCCATTTCGCCGTTGATCGACAGGGTCGACTGCCAGCCGCCAATCGGGCGATGCAGGACAAAGCCACGGTCGACTTGCACCGGACCTCCAAAGTAAACCGGGATTTCCTTGACGGCCAGGTTTTGCACCGGGATTTCGATCTGCTCGAACAGCGCCTCCAACGTCATGTCGGTTGGCCGATTAACCACCACGCCAAGGGCACCTTGCTCGTTGTGCTCGCAAATGAATGTCAGCGACTTGGCAAAATGAGGATCTGCCATGTTCGGCATGGCGATCAGAAAATGATTGGTAAGGTTGACACTTTGCATGGATGCGCCGCGACTATTTTACCCGTCCGGACCGCCACCCCACAAACGCGGCGTACCGGCCCGTATAATTCCGTTGTGAGAACCGGGTCAGGCTCGGCGTTAGAGCCACCCGCTACAGCGGGCATCGCGACGTTTTTGTGCGCGGGTCATTTAAGGTCCTAGAGGGACATTCTGGCTACCCAAGAAGAATTGGCTGCCTTCCTCGTTGAGGTGGAGCGGCGGGCATTCAAACAGGCAGTGTTCGCCGTTCGCGACCAGCACTTGGCACTGGATATCGTCCAAGACGCCATGTTGAAGCTAACGGACAAGTATGCCGGCAGGCCGCAGGCCGAACTGCCGCTTTTGTTTCAGCGAATCTTGCAGAATACGATCCGCGACTTTTACCGTCGGCAGAAGGTACGCTCGCTGTGGACTACGCTGTTTTCTTCTCTGCAACCCAGGGACGACGACGAAGAGTACGATCCCCTGGAATCCATCGAAACGGACGGACTGGGCGGTAAAACAGATGGCCCGGCAGACCGCCTGGAACGATCGCAGATCGCGCACATCATCGGCCAAGGGCTTGAGCGCCTGCCTCCCCGTCAACGCGAGGCCTTTCTATTGCGTTACTGGGAGGAACTGGATGTCGCAGAAACAGCCCAAGCGATGGGGTGCTCGGAAGGCAGCGTCAAGACTCACTGCTCGCGAGCAACACACGCCTTGGCTGCATTCTTGAAGGACAAAGGAATCGGACTGTGAACGAAGATGAACTTGCCCGGAAGATTGCCGCTCGTCTCGACCAAGACTTGGCAGATCTACCCGTATCGACAGTTCGGAGACTTGGGGACGCCAGGATGGCAGCCCTGGCAGCGTATCGTTCAGCGACTCCGAACGGGAAATCGCGAATTGCGGGCGGTGGTATTTTCGGCCATGGTATGACCGCGCGCCTAACGCTGTCCGCGGCAATTGTAGTTGCGACGATTACCGGGTTGATCTATTGGCAAATGTCGAGTCATCATGAAGAAGAACTGGACACTACTGGCCTGCTGGCTGGCGAACTGCCTATACATGCCTATACCGATCCGGGATTCGAAACTTGGTTAAAGCACTCCAATTACGCAAAGACGCAACCGTAGTTTTGGCGATACTGCTGTGGCTATTCGTCTGCACCTTCGGGGCGCCCGCGGCGTATGCAGAAAGCCCTGGCACGGCGTGGTCAACACTGACGCCCGAACAGCAATCGATTCTGTCACCTCTCCGGCCGGAATGGGACAAGCTGGAACCGGAGCGTCGCAAGCACTGGATTAATCTGGCTGGTCGCTACCCCAATTTACCACCGGAACGTCAACAGCGGATCCAACAGCGTATGCAAGAGTGGGTCGCTTTGACGCCCGAACAACGTGCGCAGGCAATCGAGCGCTATAAACGCATGAAAAAACTTCCACCGGAAAAACACCAGGAACTGCACCAACGCTGGCGAGAGTATCAGGATTTACCGGAAGAACAGCGGCGCAAACTTCGCGAAGGCCACGGCACGGCTAGCAATCCGGGAAAGTGAGCGCTCCGCGTTCGCGAACATTACCCATGAGGGCGCGTGGCCCAATTCCCCTACCCCTCCAATTAGCTCCCTTGCGTTTGCGCTTGATGAGCCTGGTGTACGAGGCCATGCTGCTGTTCGGCATTCTGTTTGTCTCTTCTTACGCGTTCTTGAGTATCGCTCGCGAAGCGCAATCCGGATGGCCTCGTGCATTTTTCCAGGTCTATCTGCTATGCGTTTGCGGCGCGTACTTCGTATTCTGCTGGACGCGCACCGGCCAAACGCTCGCGCTCAAAACCTGGCGCATGCGAATCATCAGGAAAGATGGACAACCACTCAGCCTCAGCAGAGCGCTGTGGCGGTATTTGCTATCCATACCGGGCATGCTTTCTGGAATCAGTTTGCTATGGGCTGCCTTCGACAAGGATCGACAATTTCTGCATGACAGGTTGGCTGTAACCAGAATCGTGCGCACTGACACTTCAGGATCAAGTTTTATGCAGGATGATCAGGAAAAGCCGTCCGCCAAGTGATCCACCGGGCTGCCCCGGTTTCACCTTCTCTCAACTTTCCACATCATGACCACCGCGGCCGCAAAAAAAGCCACTGTGGGAAAGATCGCGCTGAATAGTGGCGGCCAGGCATTAAGCAAGCCCAAATGGCCGAACAGACGATTGGCAAGATGAAAACCCAGGCCCAGCATGATGCCGGTAAAAATCCGTCCGCTCAGCCCGCGCTCCCGCACTTGAAAATAGGCAAACGGTAAAGCAAGCACCATCATGACGAGCACGGCAAAAGGGTAAATTATTTTTTGCCAAAGAACGATCTCGTAACGTGACGACTCCTGATGGTTTTCATTGAGGTGTTCGATATACGATATAAGGTCAAGCAGCGACATCTGCTCCGGCACGACCATCAGAACATTCAAAATTGAGGGATTAAGCACAGAGCGCCAGTAAGCCTCTGGAATCTTGCTTACCGTAGTGCGGTTCTCCTCAAACCTTGTCTGAACAACGTCCTTGAGCCTCCAGAGGTTTTCTTGCTGATATTCGCCCAATTTCGCGTTACTGATTGCGCGCAGCCGGTAGTCCGCGTCGAACTCGTAGATTTTTACGTCATGGATTACCGTCTCCGGCATGATGCGCCCGACGTTTACAAAATTGGTGTCATCCTTGACCCAGAGTCCCGAACGAAACGCTTGCGCAACGACCGTGCTGGAGGTGGCTTTGAGCCGGAGATTTTGCGCTGCCTGCTCGCTCGCCGGTGCCAGAAATTCTCCAATCAGAAATGTCAGTATGGATAGCCCGACGCCGATCTGCACCAGTGCCGTTGCCATGTTTTTGATGGATACGCCGGACACTCGCATTACGGTGTATTCGGAATGCGCCACCAATTGCGCCAAGGCAAATAGCGTCCCGATCAGCGCGGCGACCGGCAGAATTTCGTACGCCCTCCCGGGAAGGCTCAACAATACGTAAAGCGCGGCAAGAGACAGGCGGTAGCTGCCTCGCCCGATGTCGCCGAGTTCCTGGATAAAATCGAAAAATGCAAAAAGCAGCAGCAAGGCCGCAAAGATCAGCGCAGTGCTCCAGAAGATTTGCACTGCGACGTAGCGGCGAATCGTCTTCATCGCTTGCGCAGGACCAGCGGGCGCACCGAAACACGTAGATAAAACATTGTGGCGACGATGGCCAGCATGGCGGTATGCAGGCTCCACATGCCAAAAAATACGCTGATTTTTTCCTGAGCCACCCAGGCCTGGAATATCGACACCAGATTGGTATAGACCATATACAGCAGCGCGGCCAGCATGAGATTGAGCGAACGTCCGGCACGCGGATTCACGAAACTCATCGGAATGGCCAACAAGCTCAAGACCAGCGCACTTAGTGGCAAGCCGGTGCGCCAGACCAGTTCCGAGTGCGCTTCCGCAGACTTATCGGCGAGCAGTGCAAACATCGGCAGTGCCTTGACCGAGGGAAGCGTTTCCTTGACTTCATTGGCCTCGATACGCACCGAATATTTTTCAAACTCCACAATCCGATACTCTGCTGACCCGGGTGGGCCGATGTAACGTCGTCCGTTCAACATCACTAGGAAACGGTCGCCATTCGGGGCGGTTTCCTGATAGCCGCGCTTGGCGACGGCAGTGCCGACTTCACCTCGTTCATCGGAATGCATAAAAATGTTCGAAACACTGGACAGATTCGCGGCAAGCTTCTCAACAAAGAAGACACGTTCACCGTTGCGGGATTCCTTGAATACGCCGGGCGAAATTGCAGCGATATCGTCCTGGCTCTCCAGTTGGCGCCGATATTCCTCCGCCTTTCCGATGGCCCACGGAGCAAGGTAGAAACTTAGGATTGCGATCACGACGGCCACTGGAGCAGCAAAAATCATCACCGGTCTGATCCAGGAGGTGAGCCCCCGCCCTGAGGTAAACCAGACCACCATTTCAGAATCCCGGTAGCTGCGTGTGAGGGTCATCAGCACCGAGATGAACAGCGTGATTGACAATAGATGCGGAAGATATCTGAGGCTGGCAAACCCCAGAAAAATCAGGACTGCATCGGAAGAAATATTTCCACGCGCGGCGTAGCCTAGAAACCGGATGAGCTGGGTCGTGATGGTAATCGCGAGCAGCACAAAAAAGGCGGCGATTCCGGTCGCGGTGAACTCCCGGAGCAGGGAGCGTTGAAAAATCATGCGCTGCTTTGACTTTTGCTCGACGTGAAAGGGATAATCCTAGGTAATTGAAGGGATAACAGCATTGGAGTGCGCAGTGGAATTTAGCATAAAAGCGGGTGCACCGGAAAAACTGAAAAGCGATTGTGTTGCAGTGGGCGTATTTGCCTCGGCCAAGTTGTCGGCGGCCGCTCGGGCGCTCGATACCGCTTGCAAGGGCAGGATATCCGCAATCCTGAAACAAGGGGACTTTGGTGCCAAGCCCGGCGCTACGTTGATGCTATACGACCTTCCCGGAATCGCGAGCAAGCGCGTGCTACTCATCGGGCTAGGCGCAGAGGGCGCAGCGACCGCAAAAGAATTACGCGATGCCGTGCGAGGTGGAATTCGCGCCATCCAGGATGCCAGCCTCAATGAGGCCGCGCTATATCTGGCAGACATCCCGGTCAAGGACCGGAATGAGCATTGGATCATCATGCAAGCCGCAATGGTATCGCTTGAAACCGCCTACCGTTTCGATCGCCTCAAGAGCAAGTCGAGCGCTGAGCGAAAAGGCTTGAAGCGAGTCCTACTTGGATTGCTGCGAGAATCCAAAGGCGCAAATAGCGCGCTCGAACGTGGAATCGCGATCGGCGAAGGCGTCAATTTCGCACGCGAGCTCGGCAACCTTCCCCCAAACGTCTGCACACCGACTTACCTTGGTGAGCAAGCTCGTGCGCTCGGCAGCACGCACAAAATGAAAGTAACTGTGCTGGAGCGTGTAAACATGAAGAAGCTGGGTATGGGATCTTTGCTCTCGGTTGCTGACGGAAGTCGGCAACCGCCAAAACTCATCACAATCGAGTATTACGGCGGTCCGAAAAAGCAGAAACCAGTCGTGCTGGTCGGCAAGGGCGTTACTTTCGATACCGGTGGTATATCGTTGAAACCGGGCGGCGAAATGGATGAAATGAAATATGACATGTCCGGCGCTGGAAGCGTGCTCGGCACGATGAGTGCGGTGGCCGCGATGAAGTTGCCGCTGAACGTAGTGGGAGTGATACCTGCCACGGAAAACATGCCGGACGGCAACGCGACACGGCCTGGCGACATCGTCACCAGTATGTCAGGCCAGACGATCGAGATTCTGAATACCGACGCAGAAGGTCGGCTGATCTTGTGCGACGCGCTAACTTATTCCGAGCGTTTTGACCCGGCCGCGGTCATCGATATTGCGACGCTGACTGGCGCTTGCGTGATTGCCCTCGGGCATGTCGCTTCCGGGCTGTTCGCTAACGATAACGAGCTTGCTGAGGAAGTAACCGCGGCTGGAGTCATGGCATGGGACCGCGTATGGCCAATGCCGGTTTGGGATGACTATCAGGAACAGCTGAAAAGTAATTTTGCAGATATGGCGAACATCGGCGGGCGGCCCGCTGGTAGCGTAACGGCTGCCTGTTTTCTCGCACGTTTCACGAAGAAGTTCAAATGGGTTCACCTCGATATCGCCGGCACCGCATGGAAATCGGGCCGTGAAAAAGGCTCCACAGGACGTCCGGTGCCGCTGCTTACGCAGTTCCTCATGACGCGCGCTGGCTGGTGACGGAAGTCCTGTTCTACACCGAAGTCGATGACAAGCTGCGCACGGCTTGCATGCTGACCAGCAAGGCTTTTGCCCGCAGCATGCGCGTGATGCTGTTTACCCCTGACGCTTCCGCGACGGAGCATTTGACCAAATTGCTGTGGACGCTGCCTGCGACGGGCTTTGTGCCCAACTGTCGTAGCGCTGACCGGCTGGCCACGGTGACACCAGTTATTGTTGATCACGTTCCAGACCCGCTGGTTCACAACGACGTTCTGGTTAACCTGTGCGACGTTACGCCGCCCTTCTTTAGCCGGTTCCGTCGACTGGTGGAAATTGTCGGGCCGCACGAAAAAGATCGCGAAGCCGCGCGCGTGCGTTACCGCTTTTATCGCGACCGCGGTTACGACATACGCACCCATCAGATCGCCGCACCCCTGTCCTGATGGCCGAAGAAAATCCGCCGAAAGACGCATCGGCCCCCCACCCCGCTGACCCGACCGACGTAGTGGGAAAGATCGATGAGTTGCTCCATCGACACAGGAGCAAATCACCTGCTGGTGATGTCATACCGGTATTGCTGGATCCGTCGCATGCACGCGAGGCTTCTACCGCCGATGGCATCCCAGTCCTGACAGACGTGGTCATGGGGCCCGGCCAAGATGCAAAATCGCCGCCAACGCCATCTCAGTCAAGGGCCATCAATAGCGTGGTGATCGTGCGGCGTTTGGCCTTGGCGCTCGATGCCGAGCATGCAAGGTTGTCTGCTGAGATTGGCGGGGATACCAATCAGTTAGGCATTCTGGACCGCCTTGTTGCCGAGCTGAAACATGCATTGCCCGCAGCCGTCCGGGCCGCAATCCTGGATAAAAGTAGCTGATTCCGTGCGGAGAGGCGTCGACGGTCGGCTATAATTTGCGCCCTGATTTTTTGCTCTAAATATGGAACTCGCAAAAAGCTTTGAGCCAACGGCAATCGAGCAGCGCTGGTACCCGGTTTGGGAATCGCGCGGCTACTTTAAAGTCCGCGGCGATGAGACCAGTCCGCCATATTGCATTCAGCTTCCGCCGCCCAATGTAACGGGTACATTGCACATGGGCCATGCGTTTCAGCAGACGCTCATGGATATTCTGATTCGTTATCACCGCATGCGTGGCTTCGCTACCAACTGGGTGATTGGCACAGACCACGCTGGTATCGCGACACAAATCGTAGTCGAGCGCCAACTCGAACTTGAAGGCAAAACACGAAACGATCTGGGTCGAGAAAAGTTTCTGGAGCGGGTGTGGGAATGGAAACAGCAGTCCGGTTCCACCATAACCCGGCAAATGCGCCGGCTCGGCGCGTCTGGCAACTGGAGCTTCGCCGATACGGAAGGGCAGAACAGCGGTTACTTCACGATGGACGCAAAAATGTCCCGCGCCGTGGTTGAAGTATTCGTTCGTATGCATGAGGAAGGGCTCATCTATCGCGGCAAGCGGTTGGTGAACTGGGATCCGGTACTCGGCACTGCAGTGTCGGATCTGGAAGTGGATAGCGAAGAGGAAGCAGGCCGCATCTGGGAAATTCGTTATCCATTGGCGCAAAGCGACGCCAGTCTGGTCGTCGCCACGACTCGACCCGAAACCATGCTTGGAGACGTCGCCGTTGCGGTGCATCCGGAAGACGATCGCTATCGAGCGCTGGTAGGAAAGCAGGTGCGATTGCCGCTGAGCGGGCGGACCATTCCGATCATTGCCGACCAGTATGTCGATCCTCTTTTCGGCACCGGCTGCGTGAAAATAACGCCTGCTCACGATTTTAATGATTACGCTGTGGGCCATCGTCACGGACTTCCGTTGATCAATATCCTGACGCTCGATGGAAAGATCAATGATGAAGCGCCGCCAGCGTATCGCGGGTTGGAGCGATTCGAAGCACGCAAGCGTGTCCTGACCGACTTACGCGCGCAAAATCTGCTGATTTCGGAAAAGCCGCACAAATTGAAGGTGCCTCGCTCGGGCCGTACTGGAATCATCGTCGAACCGATGCTGACAGACCAATGGTTCATGAAGATGGAAGGTCTCGCCGCACGCGCGTTGACGGTCGTGGCAAACGGCGACGTGAGGTTTTATCCGGAACACTGGACGGCTACCTACAACCACTGGCTGGAGAACATCCAGGATTGGTGTATCTCTCGCCAACTGTGGTGGGGGCATC
Source organism: Burkholderiales bacterium (assembly GCA_045810225.1). Lineage (GTDB taxonomy): Bacteria > Pseudomonadota > Gammaproteobacteria > Burkholderiales > JACQAP01 > JACQAP01. The sequence continues at coordinate 3,922 of JBJMWI010000124.1, read as the reverse complement.
AGATTCCGGCGTGGTATGACAATGACGGAAACGTTTATGTCGGTCGCACCGAATCTGAAGTCAGGGAAAAATATGCCTCCCGATTACCTGCTCAGGTTTCGCTCCGGCGCGATGACGATGTGCTCGATACCTGGTTCTCCTCGGCACTCGTGCCTTTTACATCGCTGGGGTGGCCGGAGCAGACTCCCGAATTGCAGCAATTTCTTCCATCCTCGGTCCTAGTCACCGGCTTCGATATCATTTTTTTCTGGGTGGCGCGGATGATCATGATGACATTGCATTTCACCGGCCAGGTGCCTTTCCGCGATGTGTACATCAATGCCATCGTGCGGGACGCTGAAGGGCAAAAAATGTCCAAGTCGAAGGGCAATACCCTTGATCCACTGGACCTGATCGATGGCATCGCGTTGGAAGATCTGGTGGCCAAGTCGACGGTGGGGCTGCTGCGCGCGGAACACAAGCAAAAGATCGATAAAACTATACGCAAAAATTACCCCGACGGCATACCCGGATTCGGTGCCGATGCAATGCGATTTACTTTTGCGTCCCTGGCGACGTTTGCTCGTACGCTTAATTTCGATCTGAACCGTTGCGAGGGCTATCGAAATTTCTGCAATAAGTTATGGAACGCAACTCGTTTTGTGTTGATGAACTGTGAGGGCAAGGATTGCGGTCTTCGCGATCATGCTGTGGAGCAATGCGGGCCGGGCGGGTATCTGGATTTTTCGCAAGCGGATCGCTGGATTGTGAGCCTGTTGCAAAGAACAGAGGCAGAGGTGGCGAAAGCGTTTTCGGAGTACCGCTTCGACCACGCCGCTGGGGTCATCTACAAGTTCGTCTGGGACGAATACTGCGATTGGTACGTTGAAATCGCCAAGGTACAAATGCTAACCGGCACTGAAGCACAGCAGCGCGCTTCCAGAAGAACCTTGCTGCGTGTGCTTGAAGCAACGCTTCGCCTGGCACACCCCATTATCCCCTTCATTACCGAGGAACTATGGCAGAGAGTGGCCCCCCTTGCCGACCGTCATCCCGGCGGGGAAGCCTCGATCATGGTGCAGCCCTATCCCGCCTGGCAGCCCGAGCGAATCGACGAACAAGCGGAAGCGTGGGTGGGGCAGCTTAAAGCCCTTGTTGAGGCATGCCGCGCACTGCGCGGTGAAATGGGTCTTTCACCAGCGCAGCGTGTACCACTTCTGGCGATGGGCGATGCCAACTCTTTGGTTGCGTTTTTTCCTTATATGCAAGCTCTCGCGAAACTCAGCCAAACCCGCGTCGTTGATTCTCTTCCGGATACAGAGGCGCCAGTAGCAGTGGTTGGACCAACGCATCTGATGCTCGAGATCAAGGTTGACGTTACTGCGGAGATCGCGCGTATTCAAAAAGAAGTGGCGCGGTTGGAAAGCGAAATCGCGAAGGCGACAAGCAAGCTGTCCAATGCCGGGTTCACGGAGCGCGCACCTGCTGCGGTGGTCGCGCAGGAGCGGGACCGGCTCGTGGCTTTCACAGACACTGTGGAGAAACTCCAGGATCAACTGGACAGGTTGAAGCGAAAGGCGGCTTGACCGTCGTGGCATGGAGTTTGGCACGCGCGCCGGCGCTACGGGCTTTCCGCCATCGTAACTTCCGACTGTTCTACAGCGGCCAGGCGATATCACTGGTCGGGACCTGGATTCAGCAGATCGCGTTGTCCTGGCTGGTGTATCGCACCACCGGGTCTGCATTTCTGCTTGGACTTGTCACGTTCAGCTCCCAAATCCCGATGCTCATATTCCTGCCGCTGGCGGGACTCATTAGCGATCGGCACGATCGTCGCAAGGTCATGCTGCTTGCATATGGACTTGCGTCGCTGCAAGCAGCAACGCTGGCAGTGCTGACACTCGCCGGCGCAATCCAGGTCTGGCAGATTTTGCTGCTGGGCTTCGCGTATGGCGCCATCATGGCCTTTGAGACGCCGGCGCGGCAATCCTTGATCAGCCAGATGGTAAATTCGCGTGAGGACCTGCCTAACGCGATCGCGTTGAATTCGGTGCTGATGAACAGTGGACGATTAGTAGGGCCATCTATTGCCGGTGTGCTCCTGGTGTTCATCGGCGAAGGCTGGTGTTTTTTGATCAACGCGGCGAGTTTCATGGCGATTGTTGCGTCGGTGCTCATGATGCGATTGACACCCAGGGCTGCAGATCCAGCCCGCGCTTCAATGGCTCAGGATCTTGCCGTCGCGGCGCGTTACGCTTGGGAGACCGCGCCGATTCGGCTTTTTTTGTTTCTGGTGGCTTTGATCAGTTTGACGGCTTCACCGTACACCGTGCTAATGCCAATATTCGCCCGGGATATTTTTAGCGGCGATGCTCATACCTTGGGATTTCTAGTGGGCAGTGCGGGATTGGGAGCGGTCATCGGCACGGTCTTACTCAGCATGCGTCCGCACATTCAAGGATTAAGCCGGCTGGTTCCTTTTACGGCTGCTTCAGCGGGCATTGCGCTCATGCTGGTCGGAATCTCCACAAACTATTGGTGGTCGTTGGTATTCATGTCGGTACTGGGCTTCGGCATCATCGTCACGGCAGCCTCGGTGAATATGATGCTGCAGAGTTTGGTGGACGAAGACAAACGTGGACGCATAGTAAGCTTCTATGCAATGGCGTTTCTGGGCATGGCACCAGTTGGTGGTTTGATTGCTGGCTCGGTTGCCAGCCAGATAGGCGCTCCGGCCACGGCGATGGTCAATGGCGCTTGCTGCCTTATGGGTACGTTGGTTCTGATGCGAGCACGCCCTGCGATGTGGGACGATTTGCACAGCTTGCTAGCCAAAGTGGAGAAAAACCGCTGAAGACGTTTGCCGCGTTTGGGCTACGACTTCTGTTGAGCTACACGGAGAACTTCAGTTCCAGGGCATAAAAAACGGGCGCCCGAAGGCGCCCGTTGCATTACATACCGCTGGTCTGTCTAGATTAGAACGTGTGCTTGATACCAACGTGGAACACTGAATGGTCCTGACCAGGCCCAGTGCCGGGCGCAGCGGCCTGAGTGTAGGTCGCATTGTCCTTGTTCTGGGTCATGCCGTAGATGAATTGCAATTGCGACTGTTTCGACAGGTTATGGAAATAGCCAATGCCGTACATCGTAGCGCCGGTGTCGTCCACCGTATCGACATTGGTCTTGCCGTCATTCGCCCGCCCAATTTCAGCACCAACATAGCCTGAGGGCAGGTTGTACTTGACGCCGAGCCAGTATGCGTTGCGCTTGTACTCCGTAACTCCGCCTGTTCCAACCCCACCGTCTATTTTGTACTTCAGCTCTTCAAAACGCAGATGCAGGCCAAGATCGCCAAGCTGCCATCCACCTCCGACTTGAATGCCGGTATCGGTTGAGCCAGTCGCGGACGTTCCCACGGTGGAGGCGGGGTTGATGGCATTGGCGATAGCGAAAATGCCAAACATATCTTTATGTTGCTCGTACGCCAAATCGATGTAGAACGGCGCGCCTTCGGGCTGGAACTTGCCGCCCACTGAAATCACTGTCGGATTAATGGACGGGGCACCTGCCGTGCCGGCCGTCTTGTATGCGCTCAGGGTGTAATCCGCTTCAAACGTGAAGCCGCCCCAGTTCGGGCTTTCGTACCAGATGGTGTGATCGGTACGGCGATAGAAACCAACGCAGCCGCCGCTCACAACACCCGTTGTCGCCGAAACGGCCGGAGTGCAATTGCCTTGTCCGACCTGGAATGCCTCGTGTGCTCCGGGCGTGCCTAGGATCATCAAATTGCCGCCGGGTCCCAGGGCGCCATCCAGCGGATCAGCCGTGTACATGAAGCGCTCATACACGTTTTCGTTCGTGCCCATCTTGAACGCGCCCCAGCCGCCGGCAATGCCCAAGAAGCTGTTACGGTTGGTGTTGTCGACACCGACGGACTGCGGTT
>JBJMWI010000123.1:0-8285 GCA_045810225.1 Burkholderiales bacterium | reverse complement strand
GGAAGTCCACATCCGCGCGGTAGGGCTGCACGGCGATCAGCAGGACAAGACAACACAGCCCTGCAATAACGGCAGCATGCTGCCAGCCGAAGCCAGCGATCAATAGTGGAATCAGCGCCCCCGCCAGAGCACCGCCAATCGGCACACCAGTCTGCTTCAGCGAAAAAATGAATGCCCGCATACCTTCCGGTGTGCGTTCGGCCAGGATGGCTGAACTCGCTGGCGTGACCACGCCGTATCCGGTGCCGATGACCAGTGCGCCTAGCAAGACCAGCCCGGCATGTGCGCTCGCCATCAATGCAATGCCGGCGGCGCACATCGCGAGGGAAATCTGGCTGGCCCGCAAAGCGCCGAACCGGTGGATTAGGTTGCCTGCCGCCAAGGCAGTAAAAGTCGCGGTCAGATAAATCATCGCGGTCACTATCCCGACCGCACTGCCCGGCAAGCCGATATCGGTCTGCGCGACCGGTGCGAGTACCGGTGGCGTGTAAACCACAAGTGAAACGACGGCCTGGATCGCCATCGTTACACACAGCGGCCAGACGACGCCTTTCATCCCAAAATAAGGCGTCTACGCTTTCGACTGTGCCAGCGCCTGATCCAGATCCCAAAGGATATCGTTGATATCCTCGATGCCAATCGATAGCCGGATCATGTCCGGGCCGACGCCGGCCTTCACCTGGTCCTCTTCGGACAGCTGACGGTGGGTCGTCGAGGCGGGATGTATGACCAACGTTTTAGCATCGCCGACATTGGCCAGGTGCGAAAAAAACTGCAGGCTTTCGATAAACTTTACTCCGGCATCCAGGCCGCCCTTGATGCCGAATGTCATGATCGAACCGCTGCCCTTCGGCAAGTACTTTTGGGCCAGCGCATGGTATTTGTTTCCCGGCAAGCCCGGATAATTGACCCACGATACCCGTGGATGGTCATGCAGGAACTGCGCTACCGCCACGGCGTTTTGCACATGACGTTCGACGCGCACATGGAGGGTTTCCAATCCCTGCAGCAATATCCAGGCGCTGAACGGGGACAGTACCGGTCCGAGTGTGCGCATGGTTTCCATGCGGCACTTCATGGTGTAGCCAAAATCGCCGAACGTCTCGTGAAAAATGACGCCGTGATAGCCGCGTGATGGTTCGGTCATCATCGGGTAGTTGCCGTTGGCCCAGGGAAACTTGCCGGACTCGACCACGACTCCGCCCATGGTGGTGCCATGCCCGCCGATGAATTTGGTGGCGGAATGAATGACAATGTCGGCGCCAAATTGTATTGGCTGGCACAGATACGGCGACGCAAACGTATTGTCGATAATCAGCGGCACGCCAGCCTCCCGGGCCACTTGTGCGACCGCTTCGATGTCGAGCACATTGATCTGCGGATTACCCATGGTCTCGGCGTAGATGGCCCGCGTTTTCGGCGTAACGGCCTTGCGGAAATTTTCGGGATCGTCGGCATTCACGAAAATGGTATGGATGCCAAACTGCCGGAACGTTACGTCGAACTGCGAATACGTGCCGCCGTATAGGGTACTGGAAGAAATGATCTCGTCCCCCTCGCGCAGGATGGTTAGCAGTGCGCACATCTGCGCGGCCTGCCCTGACGAAGCGGCCAGGGCTGCGCGCCCGCCTTCCAACGCCGCCATGCGCTCTTCGAAGACTGCGACTGTGGGATTGGATATACGCGAATAAACGTTACCGAACGTCTGCAGATTGAACAGGCTGGCTGCGTGGTCAGCTGAGTCGAACACGAAGGAGGTTGTCTGGTAGATCGGCACGGCGCGCGATCCGGTGGCTGCGTCCGGAATTTGTCCCGCGTGCAGGCATAACGTGCCGAATCCAAATTCTCTGTCTGCCATTTTATCTTCCGTGACTGTCGTGACTATCGTAACTACGTGACTATCGTGCCGTAGAAATCGGGTTTATTGACGATATTCGCGGCTTTTACGGTTTTACGGCCTTTACGTCGTCACGACCGTCACGACCGTCACGATCGTCCCGTCCGTCACGGCCTTTAATACGGCAGCCACCTCGGCCGCTTGGCCGAAATGACCTTTGTATTAACGCCGACCCAGTTGAGACCGCCAAACAGCCGGCCATGCTCAATTTTGACGCAACGGTCTTGCACGACCTGCAGCCCCGCGTTGCGCGCTTTTTCCGCCGCCTTTGCATTCATCACGCCGAGTTGCATCCACAGGACCCGAGCACCGATAGCGATGGCGTCGTCAGCGATGGGCTCGATCTCGGTACTTTTCCGAAAACAGTCCACCATGTCTACTTTGTCCGGGATGTCTTTCAGGGACGCATAGCACTTTTCGCCCAGGACTTCCGGATAAGCCGGATTGACCGGGATAATACGGTAGCCGTGTTCTTGCATGTATTTCGCGGCGAAGAAGCTCGGACGGTACCAGTTGGCCGAAAGTCCAACCACGGCAATCGTTTTGTACTCCCTGAGAATGCGACGCAAAGTATTGATGTCGGTGGTGTCGCTCATACGGAAGTCCGGAAATGTCGCTGTGCGAAAAGGCGGCAGTTTATCACCAGCGCTACAGTCTTCAGGTCTCCTTCAGTTTCGCATGCCGCTCTTCTTCAGGTAATTTGCCCAGCGCCTTCACTGTCGCAAAGAAACGCTTGAAATCTCCGTTATCACTGGCCAGAAGGCGGCGAAACCCGGGCACTAATTCCGAGTAAGTCGCTACGGGCACCAGTCGGGCATTATTGAGAGGGCCGGCAAAAAACCGGTCGTAGCCCGCATAGCCATCCCAGGACAATTTCAATGTGCCGTACTCGGCCCGCATAGCCGCAAAAATATCGGCCTTTTTTTGCCGTTTCTCGGAATCCGGGATGGAGCTTGCGTACAGCGTCTCCAGATCGTCCCGGTATTTGAGCACCAGCTTGATAAAAGTAGCCCGGCGCTGCTGTTGCAAATCGAACGCGGCTTGTTGAGCCTTGTCACCTGTCCGCGCCAGCCAGCGTTCGACGCCTTCCTGTTCCACTGCGGCGGCAAACGACTCGTTGAACATGGTGTCTCCGGGAACGTAGACCACCTGGTGTGCCAGTTCATGGAAAATCAGCCGGGCCAACTCAGCTTCCGGATATCCCACTACCGTATTCAGCACGGGATCGTCGAACCATCCAAGCGTGGAGTAAGCCGGAACCCCGGAAACAAAGACGTCCAATCCATCTCGCTTCAGGTTGTCAGCGAATTGATCGGCGGCTGTCTGGCTGAAATATCCTCGGTAGCCAACGCAGCCCGCGAACGGAAAGCACCACTCCTCGGGCGTGACGGACAATTCCGTCGTCGCGAAAACGTTCCAGAGGGCGAACGGGCGCTGCAGGTCGGCGTAATTACGGTAGCTACCGTTGTCGGGCAACGCCAGCTCGGCGGACGCAAATTCCCTGATACGCAACACCAGCGCGAGGCGTTCTTTTACCTGCTCCGGCGTACGTTCATCGGCGATGACTTGTTTGATGGGGCGGCTGCGATGCCAGATCTGCATTTGCCCTTCGAAAGCCTGATAGTAATAACCCAGGCTGGTGCAACCGCAAAGCATCATGGCCAGCAGCCCCGCGCAAACAAGCCTCGTCATGTTTTGAAACTTCCGCTTTTCAAAAACGCACACGTGGCGCGCGCAACAGCGGCGGATACCAGCATGGCGCTGTGGCTGGTACGCAGTACGATCGATGCGGTTGCTCCCGGGACCTGGGTTTCGCTCAGCATCACCACTCCGTCATTCGGTTCCGGCAAATTGACAAACAACCGGCCCAATCCGAACGAAACACTACCTGCGATCACGCCCACCTCGATGCCTTGCGGAACAGGCGCGCGCGCGCGCCGCCGCCAGTCCTCGATGGTCTGACCGAGTACAGTTCGGCTCCAGCCAAAATGCGCAAAGCCGTGGGCTGCGGCACTCCCCGCATAGGGGGCGCCGATCAGTACCACGCGATGCACCTGGATTTCCGGATGCTCCTGCAGCATGGCCATGATCAACACGCCGCCTAAACTGTGACCCACCAGATGCAGTCGTGCATCGACTTTATGCACGTTTTCGCAAGCCGCTGCCAACCCGCGCGCATTTTCACGCAATCCGCGCGTAACCGATTTATAGCCGTGACGCTTTACCTGGAAGCCGCAATGTTCAAGGCGACGCGCAAGCGGCAGCATGGCAAAAGCATTCATCCACAAACCATGGACCAGCAACACCGTGCCACTGTCAATCGCTGTCATCTTCCGCATTGAGAATTTCGAGGCCGCGCTTCAGCGCAATCTGGTAGCGCGTTTTTTCGGCCGCAATTCTGTCCGCCGGCCAGTCATAGAAGCCTTTGCCCGATTTCATGCCGATTTGACCGGCCTTTACTTTCGCGGCCAGACTCGCCGCCGGTTTGGCGTCGTTGCAAAGATCAGGAAAGACTGTGCTCGACGCCATGAAATTCACGTCCAGCCCGGACATTTCTTTTTGCAGGATCGGCCCGGCTGCGACATACCGAAACCCAAAGCCAAAGCGTACCGCGATATCGACATCCTCCGGCGTTGCAATACCTCGGTCGATCAGCGACCACGCTTCGCGCATCAAGGCATGCTGCATGCGGTTGGCTAGAAAGCCGGGAATATCCTTGGCGACCATTACGGGTTTGCGATGCAGCTTCTGCATCAACTCGAATACCTTTTGTGCCACTTCCAACTCGGTAACCTCCGATCGAATCACCTCGACCAGCGGCACCAGATGTGCCGGCATAAAGAAGTGCAACCCCAGCATGCGACCGCTACCTTCCAGGCCCGCGCCGATCTGGCTGATTGGAAAGCTCGAGGAATTGCTCGTGAGCGGAATGCCGGCAGGGACAAGCGCATCAAGTTCGGCAAACAAGTTCTGTTTGAGCGGCAAATCTTCGGCGAGCGACTCCACGACTATACCTGCCTCGCCCCACGGCACGTCTCGGAGCGCATCATGCATCACCACATCCATCTTCGTGGCGTTGAGTTCACTAAGTGAGCGGGTTACACGCGCCTGCAGCGAATCACGCGTTTTGCCCGGGCGTTGCACGAGATCAACGCTCATACCACCCGCCGCGAACATCGCCGCAACGTCCGCGCCCATGGTTCCGCCGCCAATGACTACGGCTCGCTTATTGGAAAGCACTACTTTCTCCCGATCAGGTTCGAGGCGGAATTATAAATGGGGGGGAATGCTAGACTTCGCGCCTTCCTTTACAGACAGCCATGCCTTTTCCGCTCGAAACGCTGATTGCCGTGCCGTTGATCGGCCTGCTGGCCTACATCATCCTCGGCATTTCGGGCTTCGGCTCGGCACTCGTTTCTATTCCGCTGCTCGCGCATTTCCTTCCACTGCAATCGGTCGTGCCATTGGTCGTGATGGTGGACTTTCTGGCGACCGTGTCCAACGGCCTGCGCTTTCGTGAACATGTCGAACTGACCGAACTGAAATTGCTGATTCCTGCCGTAATCATCGGCATTCTGTCCGGAGTGACGCTTCTTGCAACCCTGCCCAAGCATGCCACGCTACTGATGCTGGGCGGATTTATTACCAGCTATGGCGCCTACCGCCTTGGCACCAAACCTGCCACTACGCCGGTTTCGCGCTGGTGGGGCATCCCGACTGGCCTGGCGGGTGGGCTGATCGGTGGATTGTTCGGAGTCGGTGGTCCGATTTACGCTACGTATATGGCGGCTCGCATTCATGACCCGGCAAAAATGCGGGCGACCTTATCTGCCGTGTTCTCATCCAGTACCGGGCTGCGGTTGATGTTGTATCTGATTTCGGGGTTGCTGCTGCAATCGGAGGTCTGGTGGGCCTTGGTGCTTTTGCTCCCCGCAATGCCGGTAGGACTCATCATCGGTCACCATTTGCATGCCAACCTGTCACGGCAGCAAATCAGCGGCTTCATCAGCGTGCTACTCATAGGCAGCGGTTTGTCACTGCTGTGGAAGGCGCTGTAAGGCCGGTCGGTAATACATCATATTGTTTGCGTTGCGGCGCCAGAATCGACCAACGCAGATACGCTGCCTGGAGCGCTATCATTGGCTACCAGACTTTTGACAGTCGCGACCAACTCACATGAAGGAGAAATGGACATGAAGCAGCCAACACTTTTTGAATTACTTAGCGCGTACCTGATGGGACTTGTCTTACTAACTTGTACGACGGTAACGTCAGCTGCAGAACCGGAATGGACCAATCCCGTCATCAAGGGTTATGGCAAGGTCGTTCCCCTGCCCAATGCTTCCATGCAGCCGGACAAGAATGCGGAATATAAAATCGTGTTTAACCTGACCCCCGGCGGCGATCCTGACAAAGTTAACGCATCGCTCGAACGGGTTGCACGCGCAGTAAACATTTTTGCATCGGCAGGCGTGCCGCCCTCGCGCCTGAATATGGTTGTCGTCATTCATGGGCCCGCTACACCCATCGTTCTGGACAATGCGCACTACCAGGAAAAATTCAAGCTGGACAATCCCAACATTGGGCTGATCGATGAATTGGGAAAAGCGGGCGTAAAAGTCGTTGTATGCGGGCAGGCTCTGGCGGGCAACAAGTTCGCGCAAAACTGGGTTTATCCTAAAGTCGAACACACGCTATCGGCGATCACCGACCTCGTGATTCTTGAAAAGAACGGCTACGCATTGTTTCCGATGTAAAAACGTTCTGCGGTAAATTTGATGAAGCTGCAGATCCTTTCCATTGCGCTGCTGGCATCGTTTGCCATTGCGGCAAGAGGCAATGACCACATCGATCCGCCGTGGACATCGCCGCCGGCAAACGGGAAGAATTTTACGATCCCGGGCATCGAAAACGTCCCGGATCTTTACGGCGACATCAATGATCCGCAGCTGGTTATTTTTTTCGCTGGCAATCAATACATGGTGGTGCCCGATCTATTGCGGGCATTCCAGACGGTCCATCCGGAAGTCGAACGCATTTTTGTGGAAACCTTGCCGCCCGGCATCCTGATCGACCAGATGGAGCAAGGTGCCTTGATCGTCGGCAACATGCGGGTGTCGCTACGCGCGGATATTTACGCTGCGGGCCGCGCGCGCATCGATGAGTTGCAGCGGGAAAAGCATTGGTTTGCCGATACAGTGGACTATGCACGCAATCGCCTGGCTATCATGAGTGCGCCCGGCAATCCACGGCAAATTCGCGGCTGGAGAGACCTTGCGCAAACGGGACTGAAGATTTGCATGCCGAATCCGAAATGGGAAGGCATCGCCGCCAACACAATAATTCCGGTCCTTCAGGCGACAGGTGGCGAAGAACTCGTCAACAACATTTACCGGGACAAGGTCCGCGATGGTGAGACGTTCCTGACCCATATCCACCACCGGCAGACACCAATGCGCATCATGGAATCCAAGTGCGAAGCCGGCGCCGTCTGGTACACCGAAGCCTACTTTCATTCCAAGTTTACGGCGCATCCCATAGCACTGGTCACGCTTCCGGATAATCAAAACCGCATTGCGACCTACGCGGCCGGATTGTTGAACCATGCGCCTCATCAACAAGCCGGAAGGCAGTTTCTTGATTTCCTTCGCAGCGCGGACGGTCAAGCCGTGTATCGAAAATATGGATTCCTGCCAGCCGAATAGCCAAAAGAATGCCGGCTAAGCCGGCATCGGTACAAAAGAACTCAGGCGCGGTTACTATTAAATGCGTTTTTGCAGTTGGCCTGCGCGCGCTTATGACTTACTGGCAGGTCCCGCCCCAAATTCCCATTTCTGCTTTGCCATCGGTGATCACCGACTGCCACCAGCCGGAGTAGCTCTTTCCAGCAAGTGAGCCAGTGCCAGCAACCTGTTTCCAGGTTCCACGCTCAGCACCCGGTTCGAGCGCGAAGACATCACTTTCGCTTGCCCCATCATTCATCTTCCGCGTACATATTCCGGCGACTTTGACTTTGCCGTCTGGCATGGCGAGCGCATAGCCACCGCACTCCCCAACTCCATTGAACAACGAGTTCGAGCTTGTCGTGCTTCCTCGCGTAACAAAATAAGTCACGGTATGCCCTTTTGCCACTTCGAGCGTCTCTGCGGAGACCGTAAGATTTGACCAATTGCCGTTGCAGTTGTCTGCCAGCGAAACGTTGGACCAAGCCAGAATCAGAACCGGCACAGCACACCATTGCAGCACTTTGGCATGTCTCATAAATTCCCTCCCGTTGTGCGGAGTTGCGAAGAAGTCGTCCGGATCCGCCACCGCAACCCCTTGGTGGAACGGTCCGGGCAAAGTGCCTACTCCTCGAACCAATACTCTCCCTCACCCGTCGCAGCGT
>JBJMWI010000122.1:0-10264 GCA_045810225.1 Burkholderiales bacterium | reverse complement strand
ATTTGGACACGGCATCAAGTCTGTGCGGCCGCTGCGCCGCCTGGCGCTACTCGGTGTACTGGCGCTGCTTATCGCCGCCGCCCAGGCTACCGTCGACTTCAATACCGGACGCTATTCGGGCAATCGCATCGTCAATGAATTGGCGATGAACGGCGTGTATTCGTTTTTCAGCGCAGCGCTGAACAGCGAGATGGATTACGACACGTACTATTTGTCGCTGCCCGGCGGGGAAGCCGGCGAGCGGTTGCGCAACCTCGTCAAGAGCCGGGACTCGACTTTTTTCGCCGAAACAGACCATATCAAGCGCCGCATTATTGCCGATGGAGCGCCGAAACACTTGAACGTGGTGGTGCTGCTCGAGGAATCGCTCGGCGCTGAGTTTGTCGGTGCTTATGGCGACCGGCGAGGGTTGACGCCGAATTTCGACCGCCTCGCGCCGCAAGGCATGTTGTTTACGAACGCCTATGCCACGGGCACGCGCACGGTACGGGGCATGGAAGCTGTGTCCGCGTCGTTTCCACCGGTGCCAGCGGAGTCAATCGTCAAGCGCACGCACAATGAAGGCATGTTCAACTGGTCCACCGTGATGGCCAAAAACGGCTATAGCCCCACGTTCATCTATGGCGGGTACGGCACGTTTGACAACATGAATTACTTTTTCCAAACCAACGGCTACCGGGTATTTGATCGCACGGACATGGAATCTGCGCAGTTTGCGAATATCTGGGGCATCTCCGACGAGGATCTGTTCCGCAATGCCATAAGCATTTTCGATCAGCAACACGGCCGTGGCGAGAAGATTTTTTCGATTGTCATGACGACGTCGAACCACAAGCCTTATACGTTCCCTGCCGGCATCCCGGGCGTGCCGGAAAAAGGTGGAGGACGCGACGCGGGCGTGCGTTACGCCGATTACGCCATTGGGCGCTTTTTCGAAATGGCGAAATCCAAAGCCTGGTTTGACAATACGCTGTTCGTCATCGTGGCCGACCACGGAGCGCGCGTTTACGGCCGCGAAGATGTTCCGGTAAGCACGTATGAAATTCCGCTGCTGATTTATTCGCCGCGGCACATCAAGCCTGTCCACGTTAATACGCTCACCAGCCAGATCGATGTCGCGCCGACTGTTATCGGCATGCTTGACTTCGACTACGAATCAATTTTTTTCGGCACCGACGTATTGCTCGCAGGAAATGACTCCTACCGGATGGTTCCGCTGAATCACAATCGGGATATTGCGTTGTTCGACGGCCACAATTTGTTCTCGATCGGCTTTCGCAAGACTTCTGCCCAATACGCCTACGATCCGGTGACCCACGAGCAAAGCCGCGTGTCGACCGATCCCGAGCGCATGAAAGACGCGATCGCGGTTTTCCAGAAGGCATTCGAGTTTTACGACAAGCGCCGCTACCAGTTACAGAGTGGGCATTAGCGTTGCGTCCGGCATTGTGAAACGATTGATGTTCAGGGCCAAATCGGTATAATGCCGGCCTTCCTTGCCTTACCGGGGCCGCATCCCGGAAGGCTTCCCGCCCCGCAATGGATCTGCCTCGGGGCTTTACCCATAAGGAGATACTAAATGCGGCATTACGAAATCGTTTTCATCGTCCATCCCGACCAAAGCGAACAGGTGCCCGGGATGATCGAGCGTTACCGCCAAATGGTCACTTCGCGGAACGGCATCATTCACCGCCTGGAAGACTGGGGCCGGCGTCAACTGACCTTTCCGATTCAAAAAGTCCACAAGGCTCACTATGTGCTCATGAACATCGAGTGCGACCAGCCGACGCTTGATGAACTGGAACATGCCTATAAATTCAATGACGCCGTCGTGCGCCATCTGATTGTCAACATGACACGCGCGGTGACCGAACCTTCTCCGATGATGAAGGAAGAAAAGTCACGCACGGTCGTTGGCGAGGGCGCACGCAGCGATGCTGCGCGATCGGATCATGGCCGCCCCTCCGAAGCGGCGCGCGCCGATAGCGTCACACCGGACAGCGCCGACAAGACAGCCCCGACACTGAACGCCTAGATTGGTGAGCCGTAACACGGTCATCCTGAATGGCACGTTGATTGGACGCGAAGAACTTCGATTTACTCCGGCAGGAATGCCCGCGTTGAATTTCCGCATAAGTCACGCTTCAGAGCAGATCGAGGCAGGGCGCGGCAGGAGCGTAAGGCTTGAAATAGATGCGGTGGCTCTCGGCGAAGTGGCCGAAACGCTGGGCAACATGCCGATGGAAGGCCAATACCTGTTCAAGGGCTTTCTCGCGTTACGCAGTAAACTGTCGAGGCTTCCGGTATTGCATGTAAACAGCTTTGAATTGATATAGAGGAAAGACAAATGGCACGTTTTGGTGGCAGTAAAGGCAAAGGCAAGGACAAAGGCAAGGAACGCAGCAATCGGCCGCTGTTCCGTCGCCGCAAATTCTGCCGCTTCACGGCGGAAGGGATCAAGGAAGTCGATTACAAGGATGTGGAAATCCTCAAGGATTTCATCAACGAGAATGGCCGCATCATTCCTGCGCGCATTACCGGGACGAAGACACACTTCCAGCGCCAGCTATCAGTGGCAATCAAACGCGCGCGTTATCTGGCGCTGCTGCCGTACACTGACCTGCACTGAGGAAAGCCAACATGCAGATTATCCTCATGGAAAAAGTCCACAATCTTGGCCAGCTTGGCGATGTCGTCAAAGTTAAGGACGGTTTTGCCCGCAATTTTCTGATTCCGCAAGGCAAGGCCAAGCGCGCAACCGAGAAGGCGATCGAGGAGTTCAAAACTCGCCGCACGGAGCTCGAAGCCGCGCATAACAAGGCATTGGCATTGGCGCAGGAACGTGCCTCGAAGTTGGAAGGCCTGATGATCCAGATCACGCAGAAGGCGGGCGTGGACGGGCGGTTATTCGGTTCAGTGACGAATTATGACATTGCAGAATCGCTGAAAAGCCAGGGCCATGAAGTCACCAAAGCCATGGTGCGTCTGCCTCAGGGGCCGCTGAAACAGGTTGGCGATTATCCGATTACGCTCGATCTGAACGCAGATGTGACAACCACCATCACGGTTTCAGTTCTGGGCGACACTGCGAACTGACGTTGCGGGTCTGAGGCAAAAAAAAGGGCTGTGAAAACAGCCCTTTTTATTTTTCTTCTTGCGCGCCACCGCGGCTTACTAATAATGGCTGGCGAAGCACCCGTGCGCGCTGTTCGTTCGCCTCAACAACAGTTAAAAAATCACATAAGAGATCCATGGCGCAGTTCGCAACGCAACGTGTCGGCATGGCCGACACCCAGGTGGAACTCATCAAGCTGCCGCCGCATTCCGTGGAGGCGGAGCAATCGGTGCTGGGGGGGTTGCTGCTCGACAATCCGGCCTGGGACAAAATAGCCGATATGATAGGTGAATCGGACTTCTATCGTGCCGATCACCGCCTTATCTATCGGCACATCTGCAAGCTGGTCGGCAGTTCCAGGCCGGCGGATGTCATCACCGTCTCGGAGAGCCTGGACAGCACGCGCGAACTTGAAGGCATCGGCGGTCTTGCGTATCTAGGGGCACTCGCGCAGAACACGCCGACCGCGGCAAATATCCGGCGCTATGCCGAGATCGTGCGAGAGCGCGCTGTCATGCGCAAGCTGGCCGAAGTCGGCACCGAAATCGCCGACACTGCTTACAACCCGATGGGCAAAGAAGCCGGCCAGTTGCTGGATGAAGCGGAATCAAAAGTATTTGCGATATCAGAAGAAGGCGCGCGCGGAAAGCAGGGTTTTCTGGATATGCAGCCGTTGCTGACGCAAGTCGTCGAGCGCATAGACATGCTCTACAACCGTGACAATCCTTCGGATATCACCGGTTTACCGACCGGGTTCACGGACCTCGACCGCATGACATCCGGCTTGCAGCCAGGAGACCTGGTCATCGTTGCCGGACGCCCGTCAATGGGCAAGACTGCGCTGGCCATGAATATGGCCGAGCACGCAGCGCTTGAAACCGGTATGCCGGTCGGAATTTTCTCGATGGAAATGGGCGCTTCGCAATTGGTCATGCGAATGCTTGGCAGCATCGGCAGGCTTGACCAGCATAAAGTGCGCACCGGCCGCCTGGCTGACTCGGATTGGCGCAAGCTGACCGATGCGGTGGGCCGGCTCAACGATGCGCCGATCCACATCGATGAAACGGCGGCGCTGAACGCGCTTGAGCTGAGGGCGCGCGCGCGGCGGTTACATCGGCAATACGGCAAGCTCGGCCTCATCGTAGTGGATTATTTGCAGCTCATGTCCGCGAGTTCCCAGGGCGAGAATCGCGCGACTGAGATATCGGAAATCTCCCGAGGGCTGAAGGCACTGGCCAAGGAACTCAATGTACCGGTCGTCGCCTTGTCGCAACTGAATCGGAGCCTGGAGCAGCGCCCGAACAAGCGGCCAGTGATGTCGGACCTGCGCGAATCCGGCGCCATTGAGCAGGACGCGGATCTGATCCTGTTTATCTATCGCGACGAAGTCTATAACCAGGACACGGCTGACAAGGGAAAGGCCGAGGTCATCATCGGCAAACAGCGCAACGGTCCGATCGGAACAGTCAACCTGGTGTTCCAGGGCGAGTACACCCGGTTCGCGAACTTCGCCGATCCCGGGCGGTTCTGATCCCGCCGCGCGTCAAACGCTGCCCGGATTCTCGTTCGGAAAATTGATCTTGAACTCGTGTACCGCGCGAGCCAATTCGACATCCATTTTTTCCTGCCGGTAGATCGCCATCATCTTGATCCAGGAATCCCTGTCCTTGGGATCCTTGTGCACCTGGAATTGCAGCAGGCTTAGCGCGTTTTGCGTGCGACCCAATGCGATGAAGCGATCCACGTCCGTGAACATCGAGCGGGTGTTATCCAGCGCTTGGTCCATCTCGTACAATACTTGACTGGATAGCCCGGCAACCTCGGACGGCGGCGCCGGTTCAGCTTCCACGTTGAAGTTCACGTCGAGTGCGGGAACATCTACCGCAAACGCATCCTCTGATGGCATCTCTTCTGCGGGCACCACCGGCGGCGCTTCAACGGCTTCTGGCGCGGTGGCTTCAGACGGCGGCCTGGCGGGCGGGGCAGTCATGGCCGGTTGCGAGGTAGTTGGTGACACCGATGTCGCGGAATTGGATTCGGCAGGAGACTCCAGATCACGCATTTCCGTCGCGGCCGTAGCCAGCATACGATCGAGATCTTCCTCGGTTTGCGCGTCGGTTTGCGAGACATCGCGCTCAGAGGACGCGCGTCGGCCGTACGCAAAACCACCCAATGCCGCCACGACCACAAGACTCGCCAAGCCTGCCCACAGATACCAGGGAACCGGTTCAGTTTCGATGATAGTGCGCACAGCGGGGGTCGCGGGCGGAGCGGGCTGCGCGGGCGGCGGCGCTGGTGCTGGTGCGGACGAAACATCCTTTTGCAGCGTCTGCAAAGAGGCTTCCAGACGTTGCAGTTGTGCATCGATGCTTTCCTGCTGCAGATGCAATTGCTGGATGCCGGATTGCAGCACCTTGGCCTTTTCTTCTAGTACTGGTGGTACCGAATCGGCTGGCGCATTGGGGGCGCACAGCTGCATGAGTTGTTTGCATTCCTGCGCGCCCGGTTTGTCTCCGAGTTCAAGTGCGCGGCGCAACGTAACCGGCTTTCCCTGATCCGGCGGCATGACCCTTGGCGTCTCTGGCAACGGGCCTGCGCGCACGGCCGGCGGGACGGTGCGTACGGAGCGTGGCTTTATCGCGGACGCCGTTTTTTCGCCCGATGCTTCGCGTATCGTATGCAGATCCGGAAACCACAGCACCGTGCCTTCCTTCACTGGCGTGGCTGGACCGTTAACAAAAATGTCCGGATTACCCGCAACCACAGTCTGCACCAGCTCACGCTGCAGTGCTTTTTTTCCGGGAAAAAGCACCGCAGCGATGGTTTCCACGGTGTCGCCCGGCAGCAAACTCAAGTGAAATCCTTTGCTCCTGTCGCGAGTTGCGCTACCCGTGCGTTCCTGAGTCTGGACGGCAGGCGGCAAATTTACGGAAAAATGCCGTACGTACAGCGGGGAGCCGGGGCATTGCATGCGCAATACCAACGACAGTGCGGCTACGTTGACGGGCTCATCAGTCGTGATTTCGACGCTGCTGCTGGCTGCGTTGAAGCGAAGCTTTGCCTTGGCAAGCAGAGGCAGGGATGAGCCTTGTGCATCGCTTCGGGGTCCCAGCGCAAAACACGCATCGGAGAGGGGCTCATCCGGCAGTGCATCGAGCGTTGCGATTGCTGCGAACGGCTCGCCTTGATGAGACTTGACCGTCAGCCGCCACAAGTCCACCGAAGCCCCAATGGCGCTGAGCAAGGTGAAAAAGCCAGCCAAGGCCGCAATCGCCTGCCACATCGTCTGCGGGAGGATCGGTCTAAGCACGCGCTTCACTAAATGTTGTAAGGGTTCAGTGCATATGCACCATATGTAGTGTTGGCGAGTGTAGCCCGAATTGAGGCGCGGGCGCAACGCCCGCGCGCAAAGTCTCGACCATGCCTCAACGGCTACAGCACTTCGGCTGCGCGGTCCGCCAGGCGAGAACGCTCACCGCGCATGAGAGTGACGTGGCCGCTGTGTGCCCAACCTTTGAAGCGATCCACCACGTAAGTCAGGCCCGAACTGCCCTCGGTCAGATAAGGCGTGTCGATCTGGGAAATATTGCCCAGGCAAACCACCTTGGTTCCCGGACCGGCACGCGTAATCAGGGTCTTCATTTGCTTGGGGGTCAGATTCTGCGCTTCGTCGATAATCAAAAACTTGTTGATGAAGGTGCGGCCGCGCATGAAATTGAGGGATTTGACCTTGATGCGCGAGCGGATCAGGTCGCGCGTCGCCGCACGTCCCCATTCGCCCGCCTCATCGTCGGTCTTGTTGAGCACGTCCAGATTGTCATCGAGCGCCCCCATCCACGGCGTCATTTTTTCTTCCTCCGTGCCGGGCAGGAAGCCAATGTCTTCGCCGACCGGCACCGTTACGCGCGTCATGATGATTTCGGAATAGATCTTGTCCTCAAGCGTCTGCATCAATCCGGCGGCCAGCGTCATCAGCGTCTTGCCGGTCCCGGCCTGGCCCAGCAGGGTTACAAAATCCACATCCGGATTCATCAGCAGATTGAGCGCGAAATTCTGTTCGCGATTGCGCGCAACAATTCCCCAGGTGTTGTTTTTCTGGTGCGCATAATCCCGGATCGTCTGCAGGATGGCGGTTTTCCCGCTTTGTTCACGCACCTGGGCATAGAAGGGTTTTTCACCTTCGAGGAAGACGAACTCGTTAACCAGGAAGCTGTCGCACAGCGGTCCGCGCACGCGATAATAAGTACGGCCCTCCTGTTGCCACGATTCCATTTCCTTGCCGTGCTGATCCCAAAAATCGGCTGGCAGTTCCCGTACCCCGGTGTAAAGCAGGTCGGTATCTTCCAGCACCTTGTCGTTGAAATAATCTTCCGCGGCAAATCCCAGCGCGCGCGCCTTGATGCGCATGTTGATATCTTTGCTGACCAGGATGACGTGGCGCTTGTCCAGGGTTTCCTGCAGGTGCTTGACTACGCCGATGATCTGGTTGTCGGCCTTGCCGGTGGCCAGACGGGCAGGTAACTCGCCGTTGATTGATTCGGTCTGCAGGAACAGCCGTCCCGTCGCCTCCTTGGCGCCGGAGACCTTTAGCGGGATGCCGACCGAAATATCGTCCACCGAATGGGAGACGATTTCATCGAGAAACCGGCTGACCTGGCGCGCATTGCGGGCGACTTCCGACATGCCTTTCTTGTTAGCGTCGAGCTCCTCAAGGGTGACCATCGGCAAATAGACGTCGTGTTCTTCGAATCGGAATAAGCTGGTTGGATCGTGCATCAGAACATTCGTGTCGAGGACGAATAGCTTGGTGCGCGGATGGAGCGTGCTGACAGGCGTGGGAGCGCTGGGTCTGGGTTGCGTCATGCCCGGGCTCCGATCAAAAACAACCAGGCCAAAGACGGGATGAACTGTATGCGAGAGTCAATGGAGGAATTGCTCCTTCTGGGCATTGTCACGCTCCTGTGCTGTTGGTTAAAGGGACCTGACGAATTCAAGAACCTCCTGCGCATGGCCCGGCACTTTCACGCCGCGCCATTCCTTGCATAACACGCCGCTACTGTCGACGACGAAGGTGCTGCGCTCGACGCCTCTGACTTGTCGGCCATACATGTTCTTCATTTTCATGACCCCGAACAATGCGCAGACTTTTTCGTCCGGGTCGGACAGCAATTCAAAAGGGAAACCCATTTTGGACTTGAACCCTTCATGGGATTTGAGACTATCGCGGGAAACGCCGAAGATGGCGCAGCCGAGCCGGGCAAATTCCGCGTGCAAGTCACGGAACTGCTGACCTTCGGTGGTGCAGCCGGGCGTGTTGTCTTTCGGGTAGAAGTACAGAACCAGCGGGCTTCCCAGACGGGCTGAAAGCTTGAACGGTGCATTGCCCGTCGAAGCGGATTCGAAATCGGGAACCTTGAGGCCGACCAGCGAAGTTTCCATTGCCTGAAGCTAATGTTTACCGAAACCCTTCCGGAATGCAACAGCGTCCAAAAAAGAAATCATTCACCAGCGATGCAATGCTCGCCCAAACACGATCTGGTCAGACGCCGGCGAGGAACTCCCGTCCCTGCAACGCCAGCATGCCGGCGCGCCCGGGCATCGGGCCCACTGCGATCTCGTGCCGGGGCAGCACGTTGCTGGCGAGCGATTCGAGATAGGAACCCAGCGACACCAGCTCATGCCCCTGGTCCTGCCAGCCGTCGATCAGGTTTTCAAAAACCGGTGCGAGCTTCATGCCTTCCAGTTCTGCATGCAGTGTGTAGACGTGGCCTGCCGCACGCGGTTCACGCGTCAAGTCCAGCAGCCGGTTGACGACATTGCGGCTGGTTATGCCATCCACGCCTATCAATTCATCCAGCGTGGGCAGTGTGGTTGGCAGTTGCGGACAGGCAACGATTTCACCCTGGTAGACCGGCACGAAGGGTTCCGTGCCCCGCGTATCCGAACAAAAACTGAATCCGAGGCGTTGTGTAAGCCGGTAGGCATGCCGGTTCATCTGCCAGCCGGCGGCGCCATGGATGCGTGCCGGTTCGCCGAAGATTTCCTGAAAACGTTCGCATGCAAGTTCCATCTGCCGGCGAGTCCATTGCGCATCCGCGCGAGCCACGTGGTCCTGCCACAACACGTGATCCCAGGTATGGATGCCGACTTCGAATCCCGTATCTCGCGTATCGCGCATGACCTGAATGCATTCGCGCCCGATATCGGGTCCCGGCAACAACGTGCCGTAAAGCAGGGTTTTGATCCCGTAATGGCTTACCACCGAAGTACGGCGGACTTTGCCGAGAAAGCCATGTCGGAATACGCGCGTTATGGCCCTGCCAGTATGGTCCGGACCAAGCGAAAACAGGAAAGTTGCCCCCGCCTGGCGCTCCTTCAGCATCTCCACCAGGTGCGGGACGCCGTGGCGAGTGCCGCGGTAAGTATCGACATCTATTTTGAGCGCGAGCTTCATGAGAACAATTCACCAGACCAGGAACGCAACGAGTGCCTTTGCGCGGTCGCACAGTACTGCACACAACGCGCTTAGTCCACCAGATCGCGTGCGTCGGCGACGTGACTGCGGTAGGCGTCGAAGATATTCTTGAGCGCGGTGTCCATATCGGTTTTCGGCTCCCACGCCAGGTCCTTGCGCGTGTTGTCGATTTTCGGAACCCGGTTCTGCACATCCTGATAACCGCTGCCATAGTAGGCGTCTGAGGTGGTTTCAATGGTCGTGACTTTCTTTGCAGCGTCCTTGTATTCCGGGTAGCGCAGCGCAAGGTCGACCATCATTTTGGCCAGCTCACGTACGGAATAATTGTTTTTCGGATTGCCGACGTTATAAATTTTCCCGCTGGCGATCCCGCCTTTGTTCTCGATTATCTTCATCAACGCATCAATGCCATCGTCGATATAGGTGAAAGCGCGCTTCTGCGTGCCGCCATCCACCAGTTTGATGGATTCGCCGCGGACGATGTGACCGAAAAACTGGGTGATGACGCGTGAGCTACCTTCCTTGGCCGTGTGGATGCTATCGAGTCCGGCGCCGATCCAGTTGAACGGGCGAAACAGCGTGTAGTCGAGTCCTTCCTGTTGGCCGTAGGCTGCGATGACGCGATCCATGAGCTGCTTGGCACAGGCGTAGATCCAGCGCGGCTTGTTGATCGG
>JBJMWI010000121.1:0-5113 GCA_045810225.1 Burkholderiales bacterium | reverse complement strand
GCAGCAAGCTTCACGCGTTTTTGCGCCGTACGCCTGGTCATGAAATTTTCTGAAAGTGGCAAAGCGCCAGGTGCCGTCCGGTAAGCTTGAAGCGCTTAGCGAGCGCTGCCACGCTTCGTCAAGGGGCTGCTGCGCACGGTTGCCGACCGCCTCGCAACGTCAAAGGAACGCATTTCGCGCACGAACTAGCAAACCCTGTAGCGCCGCCTTGGGTGTGCTGTTCTTGGTCCGACTTTGGCTGTCCGCTACTCGTTCGTCGCCTTGGTTCAATTTCGGCTACCATCCGCGCATAACAATAGCTTTTCGGAGGAGCGCACGGCGCACAGCCGTACGCGCAAGCCATGAGCGAAACCCGCGATGCCCTGCTAACGCGATTACAGACTGAAGCCCTCCAGGTCCGGCGAAATATCTGGCGCGCAGTGCGTGCCGGTGGCGGAGGGCATATCGGCGGTTCCAGTTCGGCAGCTGATATTCTCACCGCGCTATATTTTTATCGCCTGAAAATTCGTCCCAAGGAACCGAAGTGGCCGGACCGTGACCGCTTCGTATTATCCAAGGGGCACGCGAATGCCGCACTTGGCGCAGTGCTTGCGCAGGCCGGATTCATCGGCGATGGCGTTCTCGACAAGTTCTACGCTTTCGAGTCCCCCTTCGGCATGCATCCCGACATCAAGGTGGACGGCGTGGAAATGTGCACCGGAGCACTTGGCCACGGCTTGCCGGTTGCACTGGGCATGGCGCTTGGCGCGCGCATCCAGAACAAGGCGTTCCACACGTTTGTAATGATCGGAGACGGCGAGTTGCACGAAGGCTCCAACTGGGAAGCGGCGCTGGCCGCCGCGCACTACAAGTTATCCAACCTGACTGCCATCATTGACTTCAACAAAATCTGCCAGAGCGGCCGCGTGGAAGAAGTCATCGGCGTCGATCCGCTCGCCGATAAATGGCGAGCGTTTGGCTGGGAGGTGCGGGAAATCGATGGACACGACATGGCGCAGATCGTCGATACACTCGATGCGGTACCGCTGAATAAGGATCGTCCCACGGCGCTACTGGCTCACACGGTCAAAGGCAAAGGCGTCAGCTTTGCGGAGAACACTTATGTCTGGCACAGCAATTCGGTAAACGACGAAATCTATGCCAAAGCGCTGGCTGAATTGGGCATGCCATGAACGCGCCGGATACCGCTGCCAGCGCATGGCGTTCGAAGTCAGCTAATCAAACACGCCTTGCGTACGGCCAGGCATTGCTGGAAATCGCAGCGCGCGACCCACGTGCCGTGGTCGTCTCAGCCGATACTCAGGATCTGCTCGGAATTCGCACCTATATCGAACGCTTTCGCGAACGCTTCGTGGAATTGGGCATTGCCGAACAGAATGTGATCGGTGCTGCGGCCGGCATGGCCACGACCGGCCTTCGTCCTTACGTTTGTGCTTACGCGCCCTTCATCTCTGCGCGCAGCATGGAGCAGGTGCGAAATGACGTAGCGTACGCGAACCAGCGCGTCGTGATCGGCGCAGCGGCAAGTGGCATCTCACTGGGCGTGGCAGGCGGCACGCACCATGCACTCGAAGACCTGGCACTCATGCGCAGCCTGCCAAACATGACAGTCATTGTCCCGGCCGACGTGAATGAAGCCTACCGGGCCACGCTGGCAACGCTGGACATCGATGGCCCGGTTTACCTGCGACTCGGCGGTCGCTCGGAAGAGCCGCCGGTCGGTGACCCGGAAGCGCCTTTCCGCCTGGGAAAAGCGGTTCAGCTGCGCAGTGGCACGGACGTCACTGTCATTGCATGCGGCGCGCTGGTCGAAATGGCGCTGCGCGCGTCGGACCTGTTGAAGGTGCAAGGCATCGGCGTGCGCGTGCTCAACATGCACACCATCAAGCCGCTCGATCGCGATGCCATACTGACGGCTGCCGCACAAACACGCGGCATCGTCACTGCCGAAGAACATCACCTGACCGGGGGTCTTGGCGGTGCAGTGGCGGAGCTGCTGTCAGTGGAACGTCCCACGCGCATGCGCATGGTCGGCATGCCGGATGCCTTCGCGATGGTCGGTCCCACCGGTCCGTTACGCACAAAATACGGCATGAGCGCGGAGGCCATCGCGCTGGCGTGCCAGGAGCTGATTAAATAAGAGATTCGGCGCGCTTTAAGCTCGTTCGACTGGACGAAGGGGGCGCCTTGCAGACGCCCGATGCGGCGCCCACCCGCCACAACATTGTGTTGTCGCATGCGCGAATGTCGTTGCCACGCCAATGATTATGGCGCTCGGGCCTAAATAACCCGCCCCTTCCTTATTGTCCGCTGGAAGTCTGTGGTTCCCAATTGCTGCAGGATCGGCAGTCGCTGGCCGAAATACTGGAACAGGCGCTTGTCATTGGCCCATCCCATGTTGAAACGCATCCACGGGGATTCGGGCGCGTTTACGAAAAACAGCGAACCAGGAATGAGCATGAAACCATGCTCGGCCGCATCCTGTACCAGCACTTCCGGCTGAATACCTTGCGGCAGCGTGGCCCAGACGAAGACGGAGGCGTGATCCTGAGGTAGCGGTGTCAACCCCGCCTCGGTGAGGCCTTTGACGATGGCCGGCTTCTGCTGCGCCAACCGGTTCTTGAGGCGCTCGACGTGCTTGCGATAACCGCCGTCAGCCAGAATGGCATGGACAACGCGTTCGTCGAATTCTGAAGTCGTGAATACCGACAGTAGTTTCTGAGCAAGAAACGATTCCACCAGTTGCGGCGTCGCAGTCAAATATCCGACCCTGATGTTAGGGGAAAGCAGCTTTGTGAAGCTGGAGGTGAAGATGACTCGCTGTAGCCGGTTCAATTGAGCAAGGCGCACCGCGCCGTTGCCCGGATGCAGATCGCCGTAGATATCATCCTCGATGACAAGCATATCGTGGCGCTCGGCGATGCGCAGGATCTCGGCTGCCTTCGGCACACCCGTGGATGTGCCGGTGGGATTGTTCATCAGCGTCTGCGTAAAATATAGCTTGGGCCGAAAGCGCGCGCATACCTCGGCCAAGACGTCCACATCCGGTCCGTCACTTCTGCGCGGCACTGGCAACAAGCGCGCGCCATGCGCGCCTAGTTGTGCGTAGAGCCCGTAATAGCCGGGCTCGTCAACCACCACGGCGTCGCCGGGCGATAAAAGAGCGCGGCAAATCAGTTCGCAGGCGTGCGTCACCCCAAATGTCATCAATATCTGATCTTCATGGGTCGGGATACCCATCATGGCCAGCTTGACGGCGAGTTGATTGCGCAGCGGCGCATAGCCTTCCGCGCATCCGCTGCTGACAAAAGCGCGCTTGCCTTGCCGCGCGATACTTGCCAATCGCCGGCTCGAGAGCGTGTCCTCGAGCCAGGATTCAGGCAAAAAGCCGCCGCTTACAGGTGTCACCCCGTCCTGTCTGTTCATGACTTGCTTCAACGTCGAAACGGCGTCGTATTTGGGTGCCTGGGCGATGAGCGGGCTGCGGACTGCCCCCGCGGATTGCGGTGCGACGAAAAAGCCAGAAGAAGCGCGCGACTCCACCAGACCTCGCGCAATGAGCCTGTCATAGGCAACTACGACGGTGGCGCTGCTTACCAACAACTCGCCGGCCATTTTCCGGATCGAGGGAAGCCGCGTGCCCGAAGGCATGTGGCCTTTCTGAATCAACCCGGCAAGCTGCATTACGATCTGGTCGGCCAGCGGTGTTTGTGCATCCCTGTCGAGATGAATCATGTCTTCCCCAATCGCCATTGTTGTGATTCTGCTGCGGGCGCGTGCCATTGTCGCGCACGGCGAAGGCGTTGTGCATGCGAACTGTATTGCACTTGGAGCAGTACAGTCCCGGTGCCTGCACCGGATAGTTCAGCGTTCGGCTGCTTCGCCGTGCTTGGATCGCGTGCGCCGCGCCGGCAAGATGCACACCTTCGCAAACCGAACCAACAGGAGTGCTCTGCCATGATGGTGCAATCTGTCAACAATACTTATGTCATGCAGGAAAACCAATTGATGCGCATTGAGAGCGCGCACGGATGGATAGTTTCCTGTGAAGCGGGAATCCTCCTCATTACGCAGCCTGGATTCAACCGCGACTATGTGCTGCGCGAAGGAGACAATTTGCGTGTTGCTACCAATGGCAGGGTTCTGGTCGGAGCGGGAACCGATGCCCGCTTCAGCCTTGCGCCACCTTACAAGGCATCGAAGTACGCGAAACTGATTCCAGGCGATGCGCCGTTTGCAGTGGCATGAGCTTGCGCCGACGAAAACTGGCGAGCGGTGATTGCCAATCGCTTGATCAGCGACCGAGCAGGAATTGGCCGAAGGCGCGAATCACATTTCTTTGTGTTGAAGCATGCACGCTTGAGGTTAGCGCATAAGAGGTGGGCGACTGCGCGATAGACCGGCGGCATTCGAGAAGCTCGACCCAATTGCTCTGGTCAAATGTCAGACAATTCCGGCTAAACTGCTCCCCCGGTAAATTCAAAACAGAGGAGTGATCATGTTGTTGGATGTCCGCACGTACACCTGCCGCCCCGGCACCATCAAGAAACATCTCGCGTTGTACGAGAAACTCGGCAAGGGCCCGCAGACGAAACACCTCGGCCAGCCGTTTGCGTATCTCCTGACCGAGACTGGTAATGTGAACCAGTATATTCA
Source organism: Burkholderiales bacterium (assembly GCA_045810225.1). Taxonomy (GTDB): domain Bacteria; phylum Pseudomonadota; class Gammaproteobacteria; order Burkholderiales; family JACQAP01; genus JACQAP01. Next base: position 457 of record JBJMWI010000121.1, on the reverse strand, counting down.
CATCTGGGCATACGAAGATGCGGCCGACCGCGCGAAGCGGCGTGCGGCAATGATGGCCGATCCGGACTGGATTGCGTTCATGGACGAAAGTGCGAAGCTGGGCGCGCTCGAGGCACAGGAAAACCGGCTGATGACGCCGGTATCATTCTTCCCGCTGAAGCGATAGACCGCTTCGTCGTTAGGGGACGCCAGCAGCGAACGTAAGGATCCGCGGCCGTCTTGCGGGGGCGCTAAAGCGTACTAGCGGTCGCCGCGGTCAGGCCCGCCGCCGCGATCAGGTCCGCCGCCGGGTCCCCCCGGCTTCTTGTGGAACTTCCGCGGTGGCCTTTTGCCTTGCTGACCGCCGCCTGGCGGACGATTTCGCCGATTGTTGTTGTTGTTGTTGGAAGAGCCATCGCGGCGCATGCTGGGATCCGGCGCGTCCTCCCGATTGGCGGAGGCCAGCTTGATCTCGAGC
>JBJMWI010000120.1:0-3025 GCA_045810225.1 Burkholderiales bacterium | reverse complement strand
AGCTCTCGCCGCGTAATTTGCGCTTTGCAGCCATCTCTGCAAAAAGCGCCCGCCCTGTGGGCGGCAGCATTGCTGGATCCATGGCCAATGCTGTCATGGGTTGTCTCCTATTCGTGATAGGACCAAGCCCGCGCGCCGGCGGCAAAATCGTAGACCGGTGTTGGGCAGTTCTTGTCAGCTTTCACATCGATGAGCACCGTCGCATTGGCTGCAAGAGCACTGCGAAAGGTCGCCTCGAGTTGTGTGGGATCATCTACGGTGAAGGCGCGGGCACCGAGGGCACGAGCGAATCCCGCCCAATCATGATCGGGAATGCTGGTGAGTTCCGAGGGCAGAGGACCGAATTGATGCGCGCGCAGCCACACGTTACCAAGTGCAGAGTTGTTCAGAACTACAAAAATGATCGGCAGTCCGTAGCGCGCCGCAGTTTGTACTTCCATTCCGTGCATGTGCATGCAGCCATCGCCGGTGATAACCGCAACCCGGCGCTTGGGTCGCGCACACTGAACGCCGATCGACGCTGGAATGGCCCAGCCCATCGGGCCGAGGTTGGTTGCCGAAATATATGTCCGCGGTTCGTAAGCGGTCCAATAGTGCCCCGCAAAGGCGCGATGCGCGCCGGAATCGATCAACACAATACCATCGCGGGGATGGAACTTTCGCAAGGTTGCAATGGCCGCTGCCGGATGAATGGGCTTCGCACGCCTACTGCAATTTTCGAGATCATGCAGTCGCGGCTGCTGCTTTATGCTTGCCAACCAGGCACGCCGCTGCTCCTGCCCTGCCGTCAGCGCAGAGGCGATGACGTCCGCGCGTTGCCGCATCAGCTCCAGAAAGGCGCGGCAATTGCCGAGGACGATATGGGCCGCATCGGCATGCGTGGTGAGCTCATCCATGTCGGTGTTGACATGAATGATGATGGTTGGCCCAACCGCCCGTTCCTGCAGTGTCCAGTGCATCGTATCGCGCTCATTCATGCCCGATCCCAGCACAATCAGCACATCGGGCGTATTCTTGAGCAAGGCGGTTGTGGCGTGGCGCGTACCCGCGTAGCCGAAAACGCCAAGCGACAATTCGTGATCTTCCGGGAACACACCCTTCGCGCGTAGCGTGGTTGCAACGGGTATTGACCAACACTCGGCAACCGCTTTCAGGGCAGAAGAGGCATTGTCGTGCTCCACGCCGGCACCTGCAAAAAAGGCGATCTTCGCCCCGCTCGCTTGGCCGATCATATTCAGCGCTGCCTCGGCGGGTATCCTGCTCAGCGGGTCAACCGATGCGAAATAATCGCCGACGGTCGCGTACTTCGCCCCGCACTCGCCGGTAATGACATCGTTCGTGAGTGAGAGATGCACGGGTCCGCGCGGTTGCGTCCACATTGCGGTTAGCGCATGCCGCAGCCAGTGGTTGAGATTGCGAGTACTTGCGACTGTCACAGAAAGTCGCGTCAGCGGCTTCATCACTGCGGTGTCATCGAGCGTCGCCTGGCTTGCATCCTGGAACTGGCCTAGACCTTCCATATTCAACGGAATTTCACCGCTGAGCACGAGGAGGGGCGATGCGTCAGCCTTCGCAGCAGCGACGGCTGTAGCCATGTTGCACAGGCCCGGGCCGCCGATTCCCATCGCCACGCCGAAACGGCCGCTTGCGCGCGCATAGCCATCAGCCATGTACGCCGCGCCGCCCTCGTGCGCTGCAACGATCGGGTGCAGTTGTGGGTGGCGCGCCAGCGCCGGCAGAAATGGATCGATCAAGCCGCCAGGAACGAGGAAAAGGTGGGTGAGACCTTCCTGCGCAAGGGCGTCCAATATGAAATCAGAACCCAATGCCATCGGCTATCCGGTTCTTCGCATTCATGTTGCGACAGCCACATGCGAGATTTTTGCAGCCGCGGCAAGCCGTCTAACATAAGCGGCGCTGACCTGCTGGTGGTTCGATATCGCGAAAGGGTTGCGCCAAGTACGAGGCGTGGAGGCCTGGTGCATTGAGATGGCGAACTGGCCGTACCACGCGCAGGATTGGAAAGATTGGCTGCGCTACAAACGCGCGCAGGCCAACCCGCCGCTGCCCGACACACCAGAGTGGCAGTCGTGGCGCGCTGCACATCAATGATCCGCTTTCGCAGCACGTACGGGATCACGACCGCGGATAGAAGTCGCACGTAAGTGACGAAGGTCCGGAAAAGCGGCCGCCAGCCGTCGTAGCCCGGGAATGATGGGAGGCCGAGCCGACGTTATTTTGGCCACGCCCGGATAGCCGAGAAACTCCCTCCGATTTCGGATCAGCACAAGTCGCCAACTGCTTACAATGAAGACGTCTTCCTCTACGCCTTTGATTTGCTCGAGCTCAACGGGGACGACGATCTTCACGGAGCGCCCTGTAGAGCAACGGAAGGTCAGGCTGGAGCGGTTGCTGATTAACGCCGGGTGGGGGACTCCAATCTGTTGAGGATATGGATAGCGAAGGACCCAACGCCGACGCGCGCTTCGGCCGCCGCAAAAGAGCCGCCATTGACGCCTGAGATGGGATGCGCAGGAGGGGTTATCAAAAGATAAAGTTGCTTCGGACTTCGGTGAAGCGGTTCTCCGACCTATTCTAATTTGGATGGCGTTTCTGATCAGGCAGTTGGCGCGATGCGTTGCATAATGTGCGGCGAGGGAATGGTCTCGGCGGAAGTCACTCCCACTGGAGCGGGCCCTGGGCGCGCGTTTGACAATATAACTTTTCAATGCGCGGCCTGCGGCACTACCAAGTCCAGATTCATCTTTACCGATGAGCCGACTAGGCTTGTAGGTCGAGTGGAGCAAACAGCAACACCAGCGGTCGATTCCCATCGCTTATGTAGGAGTAGCGGGGCAGATGATTCGGTCCTGTCCCAAGACAGGAGCATCAAGCTATGTAATGTCATGGCTGAGAAAGAATCGAGCGTAGACAAGCGGCGAACTCAACCAACCGAGGGAATGACCGAAAAGGTCACGTTTGCATCTGGACTGCCTCTCATGAGTCAAAGGATTACACCTGCTTC
>JBJMWI010000119.1:0-7245 GCA_045810225.1 Burkholderiales bacterium | reverse complement strand
TCGGATGACCTGGTCTTCGGTCGGCGCATCGTCCAGTGCATATTTAAGGGGAAGCATGTTTACTCCCTTTTCAACACAACTCGGAAGAGCCGCATAGAGGAGCACGCGGGGTAATTTGACCTGAGCAAGTGCCTTATTTCTTTGATCGAGATCAACCGCAGCGGTTTTTGATCCTGTACCGCTAGAGGTCAGCGCCATGTGGCCCGCTAACCACACACGAGTACTTTACGCCTTCCATGGCCGCACGCGCCAGATATTGCAGGCGGCATGTGCAAATTTCAGCCGCCCAACTTCCTTCCGGTCCGCCTGTTGCATGCTCGCATATGAGCACGCCACACCAACGCGTATTGAGCCCAGTCAACAACCGCGATTGATCTGGCTCAATATCCACATATTGAATGCGGTTCACATTGTCTTTTTTTCGGGTCAATGGGCACAGCGCGACGCATTCATGAAACGGAACACTGAAACGGCGGTCGGACAGCTCGGGCAGACAGCCAGCCTCACGCGAGCGTCAAATACGCACATGTTGCACCACCGTCGGGAAGACCTTGGAGCGAGCGGGTTGATCGGCATGTGTCGCAGCGAACAGCGGCGCGGCGCATTCGTCCGCTGAAAAATGGGCAAGCCATCCACCTTTCGCATCGCGTTGCTCGCCGCTGCGGCAGTGATTGCAGCCAGCGTGATAGTTGTGTTTGTAGATTACCGCCGGGATATTTCGCTGGCGCGCGAGCGGGTTGCAACTGGCAGCCTGGTCACGCAGACGCCTTGCGGTCCGATCGAATATGCGACGCTCGGCCAGGGCAAGCCAGTTCTGATCGTTCATGGTGCCGGGGGCGGATACGACCAGGCGCTGGATTTCAGCGCCCTGCTAGCCGCCAACGGCATGCGCGGGATTACCATGTCGCGTTTTGGTTATCTGCGCACGCCGCTACCTGCTGATGCGTCTGCCGCTGCGCAATCAGATGCGCACGCATGCCTGCTCGATGCCCTGGGCATCGGCAAGGCGTCCATCATTGGTGTTTCCGCAGGCGCGCCATCGTCGATCCAGTTTGCATTGCGCCATCCGCAGCGATGCAGCGCGCTCGTGCTCCTGGTGCCGGCGGCCTACGCACCGAGACCGGCGGACGCGGCGCCGGTTGCGACGCCACGCGGCACGGCATTGCTGTTCGATTCCGCACTCAAATCCGATTTCCTGTTCTGGCTTATGACCAAGGCGGCGCGCCGGACGTTGATCCGCGCGATCCTCGCCACACCACCCGCACTTGTGGATTCCGCCTCAGCGGGGGAACGAAGCCGAGTTCAGAAACTCCTTGAGCACATTCTTCCGGTCAGCTCGCGGCGCACCGGGCTCCTTAATGACGCTGCCGTGGTGAATTCCATCGGGCGCTATCCGCTGGAACGCGTTAGCGCACCGACTCTGGTAATGAGTACAGCGGATGATTTATTCGGCACTTTCGACATCGCCCGTTATACGGCAGCGCAGATTCCTGGAGCGCGGCTAGTGACTTATCCGGACGGGGGCCATCTTTGGGTTGGCCATCAAGACGAAGTTTCTGCAGAAATTATCTCGTTTCTGCAATGACGCGTACCAACTGCCGCAGGCCGCTGGGTTGATTAGTATCAAAGAATAGGTACCAGAGTCGCCCAGTGAACTGAAAGGGACGGTTCACAATTTACGGTAAAGATAACCACGAAGGCAGGAACAACACGAACAAGAAACGGCTAAGGCACGCAGCACTGAAACGTTGCGGCCACCGGTCTTTACACCGAGCGGCACTTGAGCGACTTTGTGAGTAGATTTGGCCAGTGCGGGTAGTTGATAAATAGGATGACAAAAGACGACGTCCGGAGCGGCCTCCGTAGGAGCCTCGGCTTGCCACTTCTGGTTTTCTATGGCCTTGGGATCATCATTGGTGCCGGGGTCTATGTTGCTATTGGAGACGTAGCGAGAGCAGCCGGCCCGCTTGCAGCATCCTCTTTCGTTGTTGCTGGTGTGATTGCCACACTGACTGCTCTGTCGTACGCAGAGTTGGGAGCACGATTTCCCGAGGCAGCTGGAGCGGCCGCGTACGTAAAGGAAGCGTTTTTCTCCGATCGATTTTCCACACTGACGGGTGTTGTAGTGGCAGTTGTGGTTTTGATCAGCGCCGCCACCATTGCGCGGGGTACCGCTGGCTATGCGCAAACCTTCGTTGCCCTGCCTGACTGGTTGATCGCAGGCGCTCTTGTCATCACCTTCACAGGCGTGGCTTGCCTTGGTGTGAGAGACAGCACCCGTATGGCGGCAATTATGACGATTGTCGAGCTAACTGGGCTTGGCGTTGTCATCGTTGCGGGATCCTCGTCCTTGTCAAATTTAGGAAACGCAACGACAACGCTCGTCCCAATCGATGCAACCGATTGGACCAAGGTCCTCGCGGGTGCATTTATAGCTTTTTTCGCATTCACTGGCTTCGAGAACCTGGCCAACATGGCGGAAGAAGCGAAAAATGTCGTCCGAACAATACCACTTGCAATCCTTATCAGCCTGGCTATCAGCACGACCGTATACGTGGCTGTTGCATTAGTTGTTTTGGCCGTGGTTCCGCTGGAGGACATCGTGACGTCAGCCGCTCCTTTGTTGCTCGTAATTGCCGGTGAACGAGAAGGTATCTCGCGCGGTTTTTCAGCAGTGGCTTTAGTGGCGGTGTCAAACGGCGTGCTTATCCAAATCCTGGTTCTGTCGCGTCTCTTGTATGGGATGGCCCGTCGGTCTTTGCTGCCAGAATACCTCTCTAAGGTCAGTGCTTCTCAAGTACCGCTCCGTGCCACGATGATAGCCGGCACGCTGATTCTGATTTCGACTCTCGTTCTGCCATTTCATGCGCTGTTGCGCATTAGCACTACCTTGACCATTTTGCTTTTCGTACTGGTCAATCTCGCGCTGTGCCGGTTGCATTATCTCCAACCGACCCATGATCTGGCATTCAAAGTTCCAGCATGGGTACCAACCTAGCCGCTTTGTCTAACTTACTCTTGGTCGCAGCGCAGTTCTTCTAAGCAAAGTGTCGCTGCTGTGCAAAAAGGAGCGTTCGGTGGCATAGCAACTGCGGGCACTATCCAGGACGGCTCGCAGGCTGCTTGGTAAGTTAATCCAGCTCAACGTGTTAGCGCTAGTCCGCCACCGAGCAGCGCCAATGCAGTGCAACGGATGGCAACGCCAGAACTCTTCCCTAGATTTTTTGGTCTTTGTAGCGAGGGCATCCGCAAATATTGTCCAGCCTGATCGCAAAGGAGAAACGCAATGAATACTAATCCAGTAGGTTGGTTTGAAATCTATGTGCAAGACATGACTCGTGCGAGCAAATTCTATGAGACTGTCCTAAAGCTGAAACTTGAACGTCTACCCAGCCCGGGAATGGAAATGTGGAACTTCCCGATGCAACAGAATCATCCGGGCGCGGCTGGCGCATTGGTCAAAATGGAAGGGGTCCCTTCTGGCGGCAACAGCACGCTGATCTACTTCAGATGCGAAGACTGCGCAGTAGAAGAAGGCCGGGTAAAACCCGCCGGCGGGCGCATTCATAAAGCCAAATTTTCCATTGGGGAATACGGCTTTATTTCACTCGTACTGGATACTGAAGGCAATATGTTTGGCCTTCACTCCGCGAAGTGACTTCGATGTCGGATTTGCCTAAACCGGTTGCAATCCTTGCCTCCGACGCGCCTGTACGGAGCAAGCCGTCCAATTATCCAGAGCCGTTCGCCTCCCGAATGGCAGGCAGACAGAAGCGGCCGCTGGGCGATGTTTTTGGCCTGCAGAATTTTGGCGTCAACCTTACACGCCTCGGGCCAAATGCAGTTTCGTCGCTTCGCCATGCACATACCAGACAGGACGAATTCATCTATGTGCTGCAAGGACGCCCAACCCTGCATACCGACGAAGGCCGCATTCAACTGTCGCCCGGCATGTGCGCGGGCTTCAAGGCCGGCACGGGTAACGCTCACTGCCTGATCAATGAAACGACGGAAGAAGTGGTGTACCTTGAAGTGGGCGACAGAACCGCAGAGGATGAGGGCAGCTATCCCGATGATGACCTGAAGGCAGTATTAAACGATGGAAAATGGCAGTTCATCCACAAAGATGGTTCGCCGTACAAATGAACCCCGACGAAAATGCCATCCGGGCGCTGGTAGCCAAATGGCATCGCGCGACTGCTGCCGGCCATGTTGATTCCGTTCTGCCGTTGATGGCGGAAGACGTTGTGTTCCTCGTCGCTGGACAGCCTCCCATGCGCGGCAAAGGCACGTTCGAGAAAGGTTTGCGTACGCTGCTTGCATCACACCGTATTCAATCCACGGGTGACGTGCAAGAAGTGGTTATTTCTGGCGACCTGGCCTATTGCTGGAGCATCTTAAATGTCGAGATCACGCCGCTCGCTGGCGGCGGGATCGTACGGCGCTCAGGAAGCGCCCTTTCCATACTGCGCAAGCAGCCAGGTGGTGACTGGGTCATCATCCGTGATGCGAATCTTCTCGCTGTGGCGAAGTGACATCGATAAGCGCGCGGCCAGCCAGCCCCGGATCGCACGCCATTGAACGACACGCTGCTTTATCGAGTTTTTGCGGACGTCGTGCTGTCGTTACATGTTGCGCTGGTGATATTTATCGTAGGCGGGTTGGTGCTCATTATTGTTGGCAATCTTGTCGCGTGGCGGTGGGTGAACGTTTGGTGGTTGCGGGTGACCCATCTCGCAGCCATCGGCATAGTGGTCGCGGAATCCTGGATCAAAGTCGTCTGTCCGCTCACGTCCCTCGAAATGTGGTTGCGCATGCGGGCGCGGGAAACCACCTACGCCGGTAGTTTCATCGAGCACTGGTTGCAGCGGATTCTCTACTATGAGGCGCCGGCATGGGTCTTCACAGCGGCGTATTCGTTATTTGCCCTTCTCGTGGTGGTAACGTGGTGGTACTTCCCGCCGAGCCGGCGCAGTCATGAAAGTATTGCGTGACGTCCCAGCACGGCCCGCACGTTGGCGCGTCTGTTCGCGAACCGCGATGTCGTAGCATATATGGCCAGCTCCTGCTCAGCCGTGTAACGTGTGAACTGCGTTAGCATTGACGCATCCGGGAAACGCTATGGACAAAGAACTTGCTTTCGACCACATCCATCTGATTAGCCGCGATCCCCGAGGGGCCGCAGAGTGGTATGAGAAGATGTTCGGGGGCCAAGTCAGCGCCGTGCAGGAGAACCTGCGCGGTGCGCCGCAAATTGATGTACGCGTCGGCAGCATGACGATCGTCATCCGCGGCCAGCGCCCCGGCGAAAAGCCAGTCGAGACTCGCCCCATGCAGCGGTTCGAGGGTTATTCCAGTCACGATGGTTGGGGAACCGATCACTTCGGATTCACTTATCGCGGAGATTTGCGTGCCTTCTGCGCCGAACTCAAACGCAAAGGCGCGCGCATGGCGGTGGAGCCATGGGAATTCAAGCCCGGACTGGTGCTGTGTTACGTCGCCGCTCCCGATGGCGTCAGCATAGAGCTTATCCAGACCGCCTAGTGCTGCCAATATTGTATTGATCGCCTTAGAGCGTTCGCACTTTACCCGCTGCGTGAGGGATTGATATGAAAACGGCTGCCTTGATTGTTCTGTTGTTGCTCGGTTGTTCGGTCGCTCGAGCACAGGACGCAATGCAATACGGAGTGAAGCATCTGCAAGTCCTGGCCGAAGACGACAAGGTGCGCGTATTGAATTACACGCCGCAGCAAGGCGACAGAACGCCGGTTCACTCGCATCCTGCAACCGTGGTCTATGTAATCAAGGGCGGCAAGGTGCGGTTTACGATGCAAGACGGGACGACGCGGGACGCGGAACTGAAATCCGGGGATGCACTCTTGCGTCCGCCCGTCACGCACGCCGACGAGGCGCTCGATGATCTGGAAGTGATCCTGGTCGAGATCAAGAAATGACACAGGGTACGTATTGACTCCCCTTTCGCTGGTTCAACGATGCAGAGGAGGACCAATGATCACTTCCGAATCCCTACATGAGCTGTTCAAGCCGTTGTTCCCCGGCCTACTTGGAATAGAATTTTCTGAAGTCACTGCTGAGCGCGTGGTTGCCAGCTTCAAGGTGCGTGCTGATCTGTGCACCACCGGCGACATCTTGCACGGCGGCGTACTCATGGCCTTTGCCGATACGCTCGGCGCAGTAGGCACGTTTATGAATTTGCCGGAAGGCGCCCGCACCACGACCATTGAATCGAGCACAAAATTTCTGCGCGGCTCGCCGGTCGGTTCTACCGTCATCGGCGAATGCACTGCTTTTCATCGGGGCAGGACCACGCTGGTGTGGCAGACGCTCGTAAAGTCGCAGTCTGGAAAGCTCTGCGGGGTGGTTACCCAAACGCAACTGGTTCTTCCCGTCTAGTCAAGCTTTCGAAGCCAGATCGATTCAGTGCCGGCCTGTTGCGCCGTCCTGGCCGGCGCGCATACGGCGACTACTCCGCGGGCAATTTACCAATGGACCTTGTCTCGGGCAGATTAGTGCTCGAGTTCCTGCTCCGCAGCTTCGTGCTCCAGCATCTGTTCCATCATCTTCTGCATCATGTCCATGCGGTCTTCCATCATCTGGTGGCGCTTCTTCATCATCATGCCCATCTGCATGCCGCCTTTGTCCCTCTCTTTGTCCATGCCATTGTCAGCGCCCTTGCCGCCCTCTTTCATCATGGGTTCACCTTGCTTCTTGCCCATCATGTCCGAGCCTATGCCGTGCATCGTTTTCATGGTTTCGCGCATGGTTTGCATGTGTTCCTCCATGAGTTTTCTGCGCTCTAGCGGATCCGTTGTCGCATGGATCCTTTCCATCTGCTCCTGCATTTTCTTCATCTCATCGTGTATTTTCATCTTCATGCGCGCGGCTTCGTCTTTCGCAATAGCCTCTGCCGGATTACTCTGGGCCGCTGGGGCACGGTGGGCCGCGTGTTCATCCTCGTCAGCGGCATGAATAGTCGGCATGGCAAGAGTCCATGTCACGATGAACCAAGCAGTTGCGTGCTTCATGTAAGACTCCTCGAGGCGTGCCAGATGAGGCTCACTTGATGTTCCAGGGAAAAAGCGATGGTGGGACCAGAGACTGCGCCAACGCTCATTGATTTATTTGAGCTGCCGATTTCTGAAAGAAGCAGGTCAGCGCGCTGCTCCCGGCCGTCGCCGCCCAGAACGCGAAAAAACCCAGCGAATACACTGCTGTCTTTCCCAA
>JBJMWI010000118.1:0-25404 GCA_045810225.1 Burkholderiales bacterium | reverse complement strand
TAACCGCTCTGCCACCCTTCCGTGCTGCGCTACATTGCCACTGCCGGTTTTAGCTTCGGCTAAACTGAAGGTTACCCTGCGCTGGCGCAAGCTTCGCGTGCGCCAAGACTGGTGCATTTAACCGCTCTGCCACCCTTCCGTGCTGAGCTACATTGCCGCTGCCGGTTTTAGCTCGGCTAATCTTAAGGTTACCCTGCGCTAGCGCAAGCTTCGCGTGCGCCAAGACCGGTGCATTTAACCGCTCTGCCACCCTTCCGTGCTGCGCTACATTGCCACTGCCGGTTTTAGCTTCGGCTAAACTGAAGGTTACCCTGCGCTGGCGCAAGCTTCGCGTGCGCCAAGACCGGTGCATTTAACCGCTCTGCCACCCTTCCGATTGCCGCTGCCGGTTTTAGCTCCGCCTAACCTAAGGTTACCCTGCGCTAGCGCAAGCTTCGCGTGCGCCAAGACCGGTGCATTACGTCTGCCAAATTCCGTATGCGGCTACGATATTCTGCTTACGTGTTGCCAAGGACACCATCAGATGCGCAAGCGTGCCCCGGCGTCCCAGGCTGCCGAGGTAACGCGCATTGCATACCCACGGGCCGTCCCCATTTGTATTCCGGCAAGCGCACCCCGACGGATGCCTGTAGGATGATACCTGCTCTGGCATTGAAGCGTCTCGCAAGCCATTGAAACTTTTACAGCAAGTCAGTAGTCTTACGAACGGTAATTTTTAAGAGGAGGCCGTAATCAATATGCAACCCGAAATCCAATATGGCTCACAGCCCGGGGCCCTGTCGGTCGAGCAGAACAAGGTATTGCGCAATACTTACCTGTTGCTCGCCCTCACCATGGTTCCGACGGTGGTCGGAGCCTTTGTCGGTCTGTCAACGAGCGGGATCATCCTGCAGCATCCCATCATCGCTACGCTGCTGATGCTGGGCGCGATTGTGGGTCTGCAATTTGCCATCGCGGCTAACCGCAACAGCGGTCTTGGCGTGGCCTTGTTGCTCGGCATGACATTTATCCTTGGCTGGTGGCTGGGACCTCTGCTGAATTTCGCATTGCGATTGCAGAACGGGCCCCAGTTAATTGGCATCGCGGCAGTCGGTACGGGCGGCATCCTGGTGGCAATGAGCCTCATTGCGACCACAACGAAAAAAGACTTCAGCTTCATGGGCAAATTTTTGTTCGTGGGCATGATCGTGCTGCTGCTCGCCATGCTGGCAAACATGTTTTTCCAGATTCCCGCACTGGCACTGACCATCTCTGCGCTGGTCGTCGTCGTTTTCTCGCTGTTCCTGTTGCACGATGTAAGCCGCATCGTCACCGGCGGCGAAACGAACTACATCATGGCGGCCACAGGCGTGTACATCAGCCTGTACAACATCTTTGTCAATCTGTTGCAGTTGCTTATGGCGTTCACAGGCCAGCGCGACTGAGCGATGACGCACCAGAATCAAAGGCGGCCAAGCGCCGCCTTTTTTTTGCTTAGTAATACCAATCAACGATCGAACACGGCGATCGATTCGACGTGCGAAGTATGCGGAAACATGTTTATGACGCCCGCTGCGGAGAGCTGATAGGCGTGCATGTTGACGAGCACCCCGGCGTCCCGTGCCAGGGTCGCCGGGTTGCATGACACGTACACGATGCGCGCGGGCGCCATCTCTCCCAAGACCTTCACCAGTTCCATTGCGCCATCGCGCGGTGGGTCCACTAGTATCCGGTCGAAAGGCGCAATTTGCTTCCATTCCTCACCCGTTATTTTGAACAAGTCACGATCGGCGAACCGGCACCGCGCCCCGAGGCCGTTTAGCGAAGCCGTCTCCCGGGCACGCGAGGCAAGCCTCGCATTGCCGTCGATGCCCAATACCTGAGCACCGCGCCTGGCGATCGCCAACGAAAAGTTTCCCAGCCCGCAAAAGAAATCGCCAATGCGTTCACCCGGGAGCGGGTCGAGCAATGTGATTGCGCGCCGTACCAGTACCTGGTTGATGGCCTGGTTGACCTGGGTAAAGTCCGTGGGATGAAAAGGAAAAGTAAGATCAAAATCAGGAATCCGGTATTGCAGCACCGGCGCTTCTTTGGGATGGAAAGCGAATGCCGTATCCGGGCCGCCAGGCTGCAGATAAAACTGGATTTCGTATTGCTGTGCAAAATTTATTAGTTTCTGCGCGTCGCCAGATTGAGGGTATTCCAGGATGCGAAGGACCAGAACATCCACGGCATCGCCGATCGCGAGTTCTACCTGCGGGATACGCTCACGAATCGAAAGCGAATCGATCAGTTGCCTCAGCGGTTCAAGCAAGCGGGATATTCGTGCCGGCAGCACCTCGCAAGAGCCCATGTCGGCGACGAAGCTACTGCGGCGCTCGTGAAAGCCGAGCAATAGTTTGGATTTTTTTTCGACATAGCGGGCCGACAGTCGCGCCCGCTCGCGATATTGCCAATCCGGACCAAGGATGGGGGAGAGCATGGTCTGCGGACGAATTTTCCCGATGCGAGCGAGATTGTCCTCGAGGATGCGCTGCTTCGCCGCCACCTGAGCCCGCAGATCCATGTGCTGCAAGCTGCAGCCGCCACATACACCGAAATGCACGCAACGCGGTTTTACGCGCGATGGCGATGCGCGCAGTATCCGGGTCGTGTCGGCCAGCTCGTAGTTTGGCTTGCGCCGGTATGGCGCATATTCCACCCATTCACCGGGCAGGGCGCCAGTGATGAAAATAGCTTTGCCTTCGACATGGGCAATCCCCCGGCCTTCCTGATCGAGCGACTCCACCTCTGCGAAGCGCGCGATTGGCTCAGCCTTCATCCGCCGACTTCCAGCCGGCAAGAAATTCGCGCCAGTGATTTTCCCCCGATTTCAAAAGAGTCGCACGCACCAGCTCGCACTCGCGGCGATAGCTTACCTGGTCAATGATTCCACGCACCAACTGAAAGCGCTGATAGAGCAGGTAGGTATTGGCGACGTCGGTTTCGCAGTAGTTTCGGATCGCTTCAATGCGGCCTTGCTGAAAAGCATCCCAGACTTTCGCGCCGTCCATGCCGACCTTCCCAGGAAGGTCCAGCAGCTGCGCCATTTGGTCGAGGGGCGCATTTCCCCTGCCCTGGTACATCGCCAGAACGTCCATTAGATCGAGGTGCCGGCTGTGATAGCGACCGATGTAATTGTTCCATCTGAAATCGCGATCCTCTTCGCCGAGATCCCAAAAGCGGGCGGCATGCACTCCATGGATCAGTGCGCGATAGTTCAACACGGGCAAGTCAAAACCACTGCCATTCCAGGATACCAATTGCGGCGTATATTTTTCAATTCCGTCGAAAAAGCGCTGCACCAGTGCAGCCTCGGACTCACCCGGCTCACCCAACGACCAGACTCGGAAACTGTCGCGATCACGCAGCGCACACGAAATTGCGACTATGCGCTGCAAATGCAAGGGCAAGAACTCATTGCCGGTCGCTTCGCGTTTGCGGTCGAACGCAATCTGCGCCACTTCGGCGTCAGTGGTTTCCGGGGCATGGCCATAAAGCTTCCGGAGCCCTGACACATCAGGGACGGTTTCAATATCGAATGCAAGAATTGGTGTCATACCATAAATCAATTTGCGGGCCATCGCGCTGTTTCGGCAGCGCGGAAGGGCGAGAGAATACCGGAAATGACCGGTAGATTCCTGACCTTTCTGGTGCGTCGGTAGCGACATTGGACTGCAAAATTATGCGGCGCAACAAGGCGCGAAGACAGGGCCGGCTAGCGAACGCGGCCATCGTCCCGATGTCCGATGTTAGACTCGCAACAAAACCAAACATAGCTATGGGGGAGAATTACTCGTGAAAACGCTCGCGAGCCTGAGCAGAGGAAATCAGGCTACCCTTCCCGACCATCCTGAATTCGTACAGAACGCAGGCTTGCTGGATTGGGTCGCGGAAGTTGCCCGCTTGACCCAACCGCAGGATGTGCATTGGTGTGATGGATCACAGGCCGAATACGAAACGCTATGTTCGCGCCTGGTCGCGGCCGGCACATTGCATCGGCTCAATGCGCTGAAGCGTCCGGGCAGTTATCTGGCACTGTCCGATCCTTCAGATGTGGCACGCGTGGAGGACAGGACGTTCATTTGCAGCGAGCGCGAGCAGGATGCCGGTCCAACAAACAATTGGACCGAGCCGCGAAAAATGAAGCGCACTTTGCAGTCGCTATTCGAGGGCAGCATGCGCGGTCGCACCATGTACGTCGTCCCGTTTTCGATGGGCCCTATCGGTTCTCCCCTTTCTCTGATCGGCGTACAAATAACCGATTCTGCCTACGTGGCGGTCAGCATGCGCATCATGACCCGTATGGGACGGCACGTGATCGATGCGCTGAGCACCGATGGAGAATTTGTGCCCTGCCTGCACTCTGTTGGGATGCCACTCTCGCAGGGGCAGCCCGACGTGGCATGGCCGTGCAACAGGGACCACAAGTACATCGTGCATTTCCCCGAAGAAAATGCCATCTGGTCCTTTGGCAGCGGCTACGGGGGCAATGCCTTGCTGGGCAAAAAATGTCTGGCACTGCGCATTGCATCCAACATTGGACGGCGACAGGGCTGGCTCGCCGAGCACATGCTGATTCTGGGAGTGGAATCCCCGCGCGGCAACAAGACCTATGTTGCGGCGGCTTTTCCGAGCGCATGCGGCAAGACCAATTTTGCAATGATGATTCCACCCGCGGCATTTGAAGGCTGGAGAATCACGACGATTGGCGATGACATCGCCTGGATCAAGCCTGATGCCGAAGGCCGGCTACGCGCGATCAATCCGGAATACGGCTTCTTCGGTGTTGCGCCGGGCACGTCGGAAAAATCGAATCCGAATGCGATGGCCATGCTGCGTGCCAATTGCATTTTCACCAATGTGGCCTTAACGCCGGATGGTGATGTCTGGTGGGAAGGCATGACGGACACGCCTCCGGATAATCTTACGGATTGGCAAGGCAAACCCTGGACGCCAGGGTGCGGCCGTCCGGCGGCGCACCCCAATGCACGCTTTACCGTGCCCGCCTCCCAATGTCCATCGCTCGATCCGGATTGGGAGAATCCGCAAGGGGTTCCGATCTCGGCCTTTGTGTTCGGCGGCCGGCGCAGCACCACGATTCCATTGGTCATGCAAAGTTTCAGTTGGACTGATGGGATCTATATGGCTGCAACGTTGGGTTCCGAGACAACGGCAGCCGCCACCGCAAAAGTCGGACAGGTGCGGCGAGATCCGATGGCCATGCTGCCGTTCTGCGGTTATCACATGGGCGATTATTTCTCGCACTGGCTCAACATGGGTCGCAGCATCGAGCACCCGCCCCGCATTTTTTGCGTGAACTGGTTTCGCAAAGGCGAGAACGGCAAATTCCTGTGGCCAGGGTACGGCGAAAACATGCGCGTATTAAAGTGGATCGTTGAGCGCTGCGAGCAAACTGCAGGGGCGCAGGAAAGTCCCCTGGGATGGTTGCCCAGGCATGAGGATCTGGAATGGAACGGTCTTGAGTTTCCCACCGAGCGCTTCAGCGAATTAATGCACCTCAACCGGGACGCGTGGTCGCGTGAACTGGTGCTGCACGAGGAACTGTTCGCGAAATTAAGCGATCGCTTGCCCCAGGAGTTCGCAATCAAGCGCCAATCGCTGTTGGCGAGTCTGCGCCAGGCGCCTAATCGCTGGGCTTAGCGCCGGCTTGCTGGTCCTCTCGCGGGCTATTCCGCGAGGAAAACACCGGTTGAAAGATAACGGTCACCGCGATCGCACACGACAGTGACAATGATCGCATTTTGCGCTTCGGCGGAAATCTGTAGCGCAGCCCACATCGCGCCACCCGAAGAGACTCCGGCGAAAATTCCTTCCTCCCGTGCCATGCGTCGGGTCATGTTCTCGGCATCCTTCTGCGCTATTTCAATCACCCGATCAACGCGCCTGGGATCGAAGATACGGGGCATATACGCTTGCGGCCATTTTCGGATGCCCGGAATCTGAGAGCCCTCCGTCGGCTGGCATCCGACGATCACGATGGCCGGATTTTTTTCCTTGAAGTAGCGGCTGCATCCCATGATCGTACCGGTCGTTCCCATGCTGCTGACAAAATGCGTGAGTTGTCCATCGGTGTCCCGCCAGATCTCGGGCCCGGTTCCCTCATAATGTGCCAGTGGATTGTCCGGATTGGCGAACTGATCAAGGATCAGACCTTCGCCAGCAGCCTGCATTTGTTCGGCGACATCGCGCGCTTTTTCCATCCCGCCTTCTTTGGGCGTCAACACAAATTTTGCACCGAATGCCGCCATGCTTTGGCGGCGTTCCAGCGAAAGATGCTCAGGCATGACCAGAATCATGCGGTAGCCGCGCATCGCGGCCACCATCGCCAGCGCGATGCCGGTATTGCCGCTGGTTGCTTCAATCAGCGTATCACCCGGCTTTATCTTGCCGCGCTCTTCTGCTTTCCGGATCATCGATAACGCCGGTCTGTCCTTTACCGAGCCGGCCGGATTATTCCCCTCAAGTTTAGCGAGGATGATGTTGCTCGTGTTTCCTGGAATTCGCTTGAGGCGCACCAGTGGAGTATTGCCAACGAAATCATCGAGCGGCTTGCCAATAGCAGCAGGATCGGGTTGCCTGCGCAGGTTTGCTTTTGTTGTCATCTTCAGCGGGACCATCAGCGGTTGCTGAGCATCCATTTTACATAACGACCCACCCCGGTCTGCACGTCGGCAAATGGCGCTGTATAACCGGCACCGCGAAGGGCATTGAGATTGGCTTCGGTAAAGCTCTGATATTTTTCTTTGAGCGCGGGAGGAAACGGCGTGTATTCCAGCAATCCTTGGGCATTCAGCTCTGCAATGGTCATTTCCTTTTTGCCGTCGGCAAGCTGCAAGGCATTGATGGTCGCCGCGGCCACATCGTTGAATGTCTGCGATGCACCCGTTCCGCAATTGAAGATGCCCGATCGCTCGGGATGGTCGAGGAAATGAAGGTTGACGTTGACCACATCTTCCACCGAGATGAAATCGCGGCGCTGCTCGCCGGCTGCGTATCCTCCGCTGCCTTCGAAAAGTTTTACCTTGCCGCCTTCACGAAATTGGTCGAAGCAATGCATGGCAACAGAAGCCATTCTGCCTTTGTGTGTTTCACGAGGACCATAGACGTTGAAATATCGCAATCCCACGACCTGGGCACTATTGTCCTCCCAGCGCCGGCGCACCAGCTGGTCAAACAGAAATTTTGAGTATCCGTAGATGTTCAAGGGCTTTTCATTGGCGCGGCCTTCCTTGAATAGGGGACCCGCGCCGTACACCGATGCGGATGATGCGTAAATCAAGGGCACGGATTCCGATTGGCAGTAAGCCAGCAAGTCAGACGAATAATGGAAATTATTGTCCATCATGTAGCGGCCGTCGGTTTGCATCGTATCCGAGCAGGCCCCCTGGTGCAGGATCGCGACAATTTCGCCATCAAATGAGCCCGCATCGAGAGCCGTCCGGAAGTGTTCCTTATCCAGATAGTCGGCTATCTCGCAGTCCACCAGATTGCGGAATTTTTCGGAGCGGCTCAGATTGTCTACTGCGAGAATGTTCGTTTCGCCGCGCGCATTCAGCGCTTTGACCAGGTTCGAACCGATGAAGCCGGCAGCGCCGGTGACGACAATATACATTTGCGTTCAGTGAAAAAGTTCTTCGGGATGAACTACCGCGGTGCCGAGTTTGCCAACGACAATTCCGGCCGCCTTGTTGGCAGTAGAAACGGCCTCCGCAAAGCTGGCGCCCGCGGCCAACATGACACCCAGAACCGCAATCACTGTATCCCCCGCACCGCTGACATCGTACACTTCACGCGCAACCGTGGGGACGTGCAACCGCTCGCCCGTGCGGTACAGAGTCATGCCTTCCTCGCTTCGGGTAATTAGTAACGCATCCAGATCGAGTTCTTTACGCAGTTTGTTGGCGCGCTCGGTCATGTCATCTTCATTCTTCCAGCGCCCCGCCACTTCACGAAACTCGGACCGGTTCGGCGTGAGCACCGTTGCGCCCCGATACCGGGAATAATCGTCGCCCTTGGGGTCGACCAGCACCGGCTTCCCCGCCGCACGCGCGGCGGCGATCATGCGTTCGATATGCTTCAGACCGCCTTTGCCATAATCAGACAAAATCACGAGGTCGGCATTTTTGAGTCGGGCTTCGAAGTCAGCAAGCTTTGACATGAGCACCTCATGTCCCGGTTCGGTTTCGAAGTCGATACGCAGTAGTTGCTGCTGGCGACCGATGACGCGTAACTTGATGGTTGTGTGCAACGCCGGATCCCGGTGCAGCTGGGCGTCGATACCGTGTCCTTTAAGCAGCACCTGGATGCACGCAGCGGCTTCATCTTCGCCCACTACGGACAAAAGTCCCGCTGCAGCGCCCACCGCAACGATGTTGCGCGCAACATTGGCCGCACCACCCAGCCGCTCCTCGGTGCGGCCGACCTTGACCACGGGCACCGGCGCCTCCGGTGAGATGCGCTCGACTTCGCCAAACCAATAACGGTCCAGCATGACATCGCCCACGACCAGCAAACGCGCTCGCTTGACCGATTCGCGAGTGATCACTGCGGCCTGCCTACGGAAAAGTATTCGATTCCCGCATCGCGCATCATGACTGGATCGTAAAGATTGCGTCCGTCAAACACGACGGGCGACTTCAGGCGATGTTTCATGTCCTCGAAATCGGGACTGCGGAATTCTTTCCATTCCGTAACGATAATAAGGGCATCAGCTCCATCCAGAGCGCCGACAGGGGAGCTGGCGAAAGCCACGCCAGGTTCTTTGACAAAAATCTTTTTGGCTTCTTCCATCGCAACCGGATCGTAAGCCATGATGCTGGCTCCGCGCGCAAGCAAGCCGTTGATTACTACCCGGCTGGGGGCCTCGCGCATGTCATCGGTATTCGGCTTGAACGATAATCCCCAGATCGCAAACCGCCGACCATCGAGTTGCTCGCCGAAGCGACTGCGCACCTTCTCCAGAATACGTTGTTTCTGCGTGCGATTGGCTTTTTCAACCGCATCGACGATGGTCAATTGGACTGCGTATTCTCCGGCCGTGTGCTGCAGCGCCTGAATGTCTTTCGGGAAACACGAGCCACCATAACCCACTCCTGCGTACAGGAAGTCATAGCCGATGCGCTGATCGGAACCAATGCCATGCCTCACAGATTCAATGTTGGCCCCCATTTTCTCGGCCAGGTTGGCAAGTTCATTCATGAATGAAATGCGCGTGGCCAACATGGCGTTCGCGGCATATTTGGTGAGCTCCGCGGAGCGCGGGTCCATGATCAGAATACGGTCGTGATTACGCAAGATCGGGTTATACAGCTGGCGCATGAGCTGGGTTGCGCGTTCATCACTACTGCCAATGACAATCCGGTCCGGCCGAATAAAATCGCTTACTGCGGCGCCTTCCTTGAGGAATTCCGGGTTGGATACCACGCTGAATGGCACGTCCATCCCGCGTTTCTTGAGTTCCTCCGTGACTGCAGAGCGGACCCGCTCCGACGTGCCGACCGGGACCGTCGATTTATTTGCAATTACGCGATATTCATTCATGGTGCGCCCGACGCCGCGCGCGGCCGCGATGACGTAGCGCATATCGGCCGAACCATCTTGATCCGGAGGCGTGCCCACGGCGATGAACTGCACTGCGCCGTGAGCCACGCTCTCTTCAACGTCTGTTGTGAAACGCAAGCGACCCGCGGCCACATTGTGATTGACCAGCTGTTGCAGTCCTGGCTCATAAATCGGAATACCGCCGCTCTTGAGATGAGCTATTTTTTTTTCGTCAACATCCAGGCAAACCACGTCGTTACCAAGGTCTGCAAAACATGCGCCCGATACCAAGCCAACGTAGCCCGTGCCGATGACCGTTATTTTCACTTGTGCACCTCCGGTACCGAAATCTCGCCATTTATTCGCGCCAGCACCGCCAGTGGATCGGCGGAGCGGGTAACCGATCTGCCAACGACCAGATAACTGGAGCCTGACCGAATCGCAAGTTGCGGCGTCATGATGCGCTTTTGATCGCCTGCCGTTTCCTCGGGTAAACGAATTCCCGGCGTTACGCGCAAAAAAGGACTGCCAAGACGGTCTCGGATGGCCGCTGCCTCCAGAGCCGAACATACCACGCCGTCCAGTCCACAATCGCTGGCCAGTTCGGCGAGCCTCATGACTTGAGCCAAAGGACTTGACTCAATCCCCACCTCGCGCAAGTCGGTTTCGGTCATGCTGGTCAGCACGGTGACAGCGATCACTTTGGGCTTGTGCGCCGCGGACTCGATGCCTTCGCGGGCCGCATTCATCATCGCCCTGCCACCGAGGGCGTGTACATTGATCATCCACACACCGAGTTGTGCTGCGGCCTTGCACGCTTGCGCCACGGTATTCGGGATATCGTGAAATTTGAGATCGAGAAATATATCGAATCCGCGTTGGGCCACCATGGCTACGAACGACGGTCCAGCAGCGGTAAACAGTTCTTTGCCGATTTTCAGTTTGCAGGCGACTGGATCCAGCCGATCGACCAGCGCCTTTGCCGAATTCGCATCGGCATAGTCAAGCGCGACAATGATTTTGGAATTCATCCGCCCAATTCCCTTTCTTCCGTTCGCCGCGGCGGATAAGTCTCCCAGCGATTGCAGGCGGGACAGTGCCAATAGAACTGGCGTGCCTTGAATCCGCAGCTCTCGCAACGGTACAGCGCGAGACTTCGGGTGTGCTGATGTACCAGATTCTTGATCAATTGAAGTTCGTGACGCCGCTCAACCGGCGCTTCCAGCAACTGAGCCTCCAGCAGTTTGTCCAGGCCCAGCAGAGTGGGATTGCGGGCAAGCTCATTGCGGACCAGGCGGTAAGCATGCTCCGGTCCAAGATGGTCCAGCTCACCCTGGAAGATCACATTTAGTAAATCCAGCGATGGATAATTGGCGAGATAGCCGCGCAGCAGCTGCAAGCCCTCCTCATCGCGACCGAGCCCACGGTATGCCGCCA
This sequence comes from Burkholderiales bacterium, assembly GCA_045810225.1. GTDB lineage: Bacteria > Pseudomonadota > Gammaproteobacteria > Burkholderiales > JACQAP01 > JACQAP01. The sequence continues at coordinate 14,385 of JBJMWI010000118.1, read as the reverse complement.
ATATTTTTTCCGCCACCAGCGCAATATAGGCAGGATTCTGGCCTTCCAGGGCTTTCCAGTACTCGATTGCCGCGGCGGGACGGCCCTGGCCCATCTCTGTGTCGCCCAACAGGATATTCGCGCGCGCACAGCGGCGGTTCACGCTCAACGCTTCGCTGAGGTAATCGCGCGCCTGATCCCACCTTGAATGGGTAATTTCTACGGCGGCCAGCTCACAGTAAAAGTGCGCAATGTCCTTCGCGCTCGACTGCCCGGAAACTGAGTCCATCTTGCGAGACGTTTCGATGGCCTTGCTCCAGTCTTTCTCCTGTTCAAAAATTTCCAGCAGAAACTTCAACCCCTGCTGCTCGTATAGCGTTCCTTTGAGTTTGGCGAACAACTCTTCTGCCCGGTCCAGCAAGCCAGCTTTCAGATAATCCTGCGCAAGCTCGTATAACGCAGTCATTTTCTGTTCCGGCGCCAGGTCCGCGCGTTCCAGCAAGTTTTCGTGCATGCGGATTGCGCGTTCTACTTCACCACGACGGCGGAACAGACTGCCTAGTGCGAAATGCAGTTCGACCGTCTGCGGGTCTACCTTGACGACTTCGATGAAGGCCTCGATGGCCTTGTCGGGTTGCTCGTTGAGCAGGAAATTGAGTCCCTTGAAGTACGACAGGGGCATGGCACGCGACTCGGAAAGTAACTGCTTGATGTCGATGCGTGCAGCAAGCCAGCCGAAGGCAAAAAACAGCGGAAATCCAAGCAGCCACCAAAACTCAAATTCCATGGCCGTTCCTGGATATTGGGTGCGTGCCCGGCACCGTTGCGATCAAAGCGCGTCTTCGGGCGCGGCTAGCTTGGCACGCAATTCCTTGCGCAACTGCAGAATTTCGCCGCGCTGGCGGTAGATATAGGCAAAGCATGCCGCTACACCGGCGGCTGCACCCAGGCCAAAAAATACCAGTGCGACGAGCGCCAGCGGTGCGTCCCACTGCACAGCGGGATAGAACCGAACGCTGACCGGATCCGAGTTCTTCAACGCAAACCCGAATAACAGAATGAATAACAGCAGACGAAAAGCCCATGAAAGATAGCGCATCCGCAGAATCATCCCAATTCGAATGATGCATCAAGATCAGGCAAAAAAAAGCGGCACAATCTCTCGATATGCCGCCTGTCTGGTTTGGCCGTGAAGCACTTGCCGCCTGCCCTACTGACTCTTGAAGTCCACGCGTTCGCGCAGTTCCTTGCCCGCCTTGAAATGTGGCACATACTTGGCCGGAACATGTACTTTATCGCCAGACTTCGGATTTCGCCCCACGCGTGGCGGGCGGTAGTTCAGGCCGAAACTACCAAAGCCGCGGATCTCGATCCGATGGCCTTGGGACAGACTTTTCGTCATGGCGTCCAGGATCATTTTCACCGCAAGCTCGGCATCGCTTGCGACCAGCTGCGGAAAATGTGCCGCCAGCTTGGCTATCAGCTCCGACTTGGTCATGGCGCTTCCTATTGCGCAGAATTCTTGTTATCGAGCTTGGCTTTGAGCAAAGCACCCAGATTGGTGGTGCCGGCATTAGACGCGCTGTCGGACGCATGTTTTTGCATGGCCTCAGATTCGTCGGCCGCATCCTTGGCCTTGATCGAAAGATTGATGTTGCGGTTTTTGCGATCGATGTTGATGATCATCGCATTGACCTTGTCGCCCTCCTTCAGGTGCGTACGGATGTCCTCGACACGGTCCCGCGCCAATTCCGAAGCACGTAGATACCCCTCGACGTCGACATCAAGCTGGATGACCGCGCCCTTGGCGTCAATTGACTTCACAATACCGTCAACCATGCTGCCCTTGTCATGCCCGGCCACGAAATTCGTGAATGGATCGCCTTCGAGCTGCTTGATACCGAGGGAAATCCGCTCGCGCTCGACATCGATGGATACGACCATGGCCTCGACTTCATCGCCCTTCTTGTAATTACGCACTGCCTCTTCGCCGGGGACGCTCCATGACAAATCAGACAAGTGCACCAGACCATCGATGCCGCCCTGCAGGCCGATGAAAATGCCGAAGTCGGTAATGGATTTGATCTGGCCGCGAACCCTGTCGCCTTTCTTGGCATTGGAAGCGAACTCGTCCCAGGGATTGGGTTTGCACTGTTTCATGCCCAGCGATATGCGGCGCCGGTCTTCGTCAATCTCCAGGATCATAACCTCGACTTCGTCGCCCAACTGGACGACGCGCGAGGGATGAACGTTCTTGTTCGTCCAATCCATTTCCGAGACGTGGACCAAGCCTTCAATCCCCTGCTCGATTTCGACGAATGCGCCATAGTCGGTCAGATTGGAAACCTTGCCGAACAGCCGGGTGCCCGTCGGATAGCGCCGGGACAGACCGACCCACGGATCTTCGCCAAGCTGTTTCAACCCGAGGGAAACGCGATTCTTTTCCTGATCGAACTTCAGGATCTTTGCGGTGACTTCGTCACCGACATTCAGTACTTCGGAAGGATGCTTGACACGGCGCCATGCGAGATCGGTGATATGTAGCAGACCGTCGATGCCGCCAAGATCAACAAATGCGCCATAGTCTGTGATGTTCTTGACGATGCCTTTGACGACCGCGCCTTCTTGCAGGCTCGCTAGCAGGGCATCGCGTTCCGCGCCCTGCGTCTGCTCCAGCACCGCGCGCCGCGAAACAACGACGTTGTTACGCTTGCGATCGAGCTTGATTACCTTGAAATCGAGTTGTTTGCCTTCGTAGGGGTTGGTATCTTTCACTGGACGAATATCAACCAGCGAACCGGGAAGGAAAGCGCGGATCCCGTTTACCATGACCGTAAGGCCACCTTTGACCTTGCCATTCACGAGGCCCTGGACCAGCGTGCCCTCTTCCATGGCTTTTTCGAGGTCATGCCACGCGGCGAGGCGCTTGGCCTTCTCACGGGACAGGCGGGTTTCGCCATAGCCGTCCTCGAGCGCTTCAATGGCGACTGTGACGTAGTCTCCAACGTTGACTTCGACCTCGCCACGGTCGTTTCTGAATTCGTCCGCCGAGATAAAGCTCTCGGACTTCAGACCGGCATTGACGACGACGAAGTTCTGGTCGATTCGGACGACTTCGGCCGTGATAACTTCGCCCGCACGCATCTCCTGCCGCGAAAGACTTTCTTCAAACAGTGCGGCGAAACTATTCTCGTTGATCGGGGAAGCGGGGGCTGCAGATTCATTTTTCATGAGCAAAGGGTTGGACTCGCGGAAATACCGTTGCATTTAACGGGTTGGTTTATCTACCCATCAACAGCGGAAGATCTTCCCTCTTGCTGTTGCATACTTCAGCAAATGCGGGCGAATCGTTCAGCGGGATGGGGCCTTGCGCAACGCCGATCCGACCCACTGGAGTATCCGGGCAACTACTTCTTGCACCGAAAGCCCCGTGGTATCAATAATTTGTGCGTCAACGCTCTTTTGCAGGGGTGCCACGCTACGCCCACTATCTCTCGCGTCGCGTTGGCGGATGTCCTGCAAAAGGGTGGTCAGGTTAGCATCGAACCCTTTTTCTATCAACTGTTTATAGCGACGATCAGCGCGCTCTTCAACAGAGGCCGTCAGAAAGACCTTCAGCACGGCGTCCGGAAACACTACCGACGCCATATCGCGCCCCTCTGCCACCAGCCCCGGCGGCCGGCGAAAGGCTTGTTGCCGTTGCTTAAGTCCCTGGCGAACCGCGGGAATCGATGCAACCTCAGAGGATGCAGCCGCAACCGCTTCAGTCCGGATTTCGTTCGTTACGTCGTCTTCATCCAAAAGAATTCGGCTGCCTGTGAAGCGTGCAGGAAGCCCGCGAGCGATTTCACCCAGCCGTCTGTCGTCGTCTAACGGTACGTTTTCCCGTAATGCCTTCAAGGCAACGAGCCTGTATAACGCACCGCTGTCCAGATAATGAAACCCCAGGTGATCAGCCACTCGCTGCGCCACAACGCCCTTGCCCGAAGCAGACGGCCCGTCAATGGCAATAACGGGCGTGGAGGAATTCCACGTAACTTCGGCGAAGCGCTCGAAGTAATCCGGAAAAGTTTTTGCCACGCATTTTGGATCATTGATGCGCACCGAAACTTGTCCAAGAGCAGCTAACGAAAAACACATGGCGATCCGGTGATCATCATAGGTATCGATGACCGCGCCGTTGCTGACACCATAGCCAACCGGGGGCGTTAGCGTCAAAAAATCCTGGCCTTCCTCAACTCGGGCTCCGAGTTTGCGCAACTCCTTCGCCATTGCTGCGATCCGATCAGTCTCCTTCACCCGCCAGCTTGCGATGTTGCGCAGCCGGCTGGTGCCTTGCGCGAATAACGCAGTCACCGCTAAAGTCATGGCCGCGTCGGGAATGGCGTTCAAATCGAGATCGAAGGCGCGCAAACGTCCGCTCGAGGGTGCTGATGATTCAATCCAGTGCTCACCCATGGAAATTCGTGCTCCCATTGCTGCGAGTGCATTCGCGAATCCGACATCGCCCTGGATACTCGATTTCCCCACGCCTTCTACCCGCACCGGTCCGCCGCCGATCGCCCCTGCCGCGAGGAAATACGACGCGCCCGAGGCGTCACCTTCGACGAAGATTTCCCCGGGGCTGATGAGTTTGCTTCCTGCCACGATCTTGAAAATAGCCCAGCCTTCCCGCTGAACTTTCACGCCAAACCGCGCCAGCAAGTTCAGCGTGATGTCGACATAGGGCTTCGATATCAATTCACCGAGAACTTCAATCGTGATCTGCCTGCCAGCGAGGGGCAATGCCATTAGCAGAGCCGTCAGGAATTGACTCGATACTTCGCCTCGAACCCGGACTACGGAATTATCTTCGATTGATCCGGGTCGGATTTCAAACGGCGGATAACCGTCGTTACCGAGGTAGCGGATATCGGAACCAATACTGCGCAGTGCATCGACAAGATCGCCGATCGGGCGCTCATGCATCCTTGGCACGCCGGACAGCTTGTAGTGCCCGCCGCATAATGCGAGCGTTGCGGTCAGGGGTCGCAATGCGGTTCCTGCGTTGCCCAAAAAGAGATCGGCGCGCTTGACCGGAAACGCCCCGCCACAGCCCTTTACTAATACAACGTCCGGCAGGATTTTCGAGATGCCAACGCCTAACTGATGCAGGGCCTCCAGCATCCGCTCCACATCGTCAGACACGAGAAGATTGTGGATGTGCGTATCGCCTTCTGCCAACGCGGCGAGCAACAGGGTTCGGTTTGAGATGCTCTTGGAGCCAGGCAGGCGCACGCTGCCGCCTGCCTGGTCAAGCGGACCCAAATCGAGATAGTCCGGATACGCGGGCATTTTAGGCATGCATCCAGTGTCACTTGTCCTGGCGTAACCAGGCATTACGCGCATCGCGCGCTGCTGAAAAGATGTTGCCCAGTTGCTCCGTGTCTTCGGCGCGAATCAATTCCGACAGCCGTGCCAGCTGCTTTTGGTAACTTGCCAGATCGGTTAGCAGCGCATCGCGATTTGCCTGGGCGATGTCACGCCACATCTCCGGAGAACTACTCGCGATGCGCGTAAAATCCCGGAAACCTCCTGCGGCAAAACTGAATAGTTCCTGAGCATCGGGGCGCGTTGTGATCATGTGGACCAGCGCATAGGCCAGCATGTGAGGTAAATGGCTTACCGCTGAAAACACCCGGTCGTGATGATCCGGCGACATGCGGGTCACACGGGCACCGCATGTTCGCCACAGCGATTCTGTGCGGTCGACCGCTGCGGGATCGTTTTCCGGCAGTGGCGTTATGACGACATTCCGGTTCACAAACAATTCGCTGTGCGCGGCATCGACGCCCGTCAGTTCCGCTCCGGCTATGGGATGAGCGGGGATCACGAGCCGCAGGTGCGGCGCCATGAGACGGCGTACGGCGGCGACGTAATTAAGCTTGGTGCTGCCTGCATCTGTCACCAGGGTATGCACGCTCAACGATCCCGCGAGTTGTGCCAGGATGCTCTCGTTTTGCTGCACCGGAACGGCTAGCAATACGATGTCGGCGTCCCGCACTGCAACTGCAATGTCATTGCTGGCTTCATCTATGATGCGCAGATCGAGTGCGCGCTGTATGTTGGCCAGACCGCGTCCCACGCCCACGATGCGTCGCACGCTGTCGGCACGCCTGAGTGCGGCCGCTACCGAGCCGCCAATAAGGCCGACGCCGATCACAACCAGTTTGTCGCAGTTGAAATTGTTCAAGGCAATGCGCACTCCTTCAGGGCGATGCGATCGCCTTCACCGCATTGATACTTGAAGCGCCGCAAGAAAGCGGTCATTTTCAGACTCGGTGCCGATTGAAACGCGCAGGTACTCCGGCATTCCGTAGGCGGCAACAGGTCGCACAATGACTCCTTGCTTCAGCAGCCGCTGGAAGACTTCGGCAGCTTTCCCGACCTTGACGCATACGAAATTGCCATGCGAGGGGATCCAGGACAAACCGAGATTGGTGAATGCTTCGGTAAGGGTTTTCATCCCCTGTTGATTGAGCAGCGTACTTTGCTGCACGAATTCATCGTCGAACAATGCGGCGGTTGCGCCAACCTGCGCAATATCACTCACGTTGAACGGCTGACGTACCCTGTTCATCAGATCAATGACTTTTGGATGAGAAAATCCGTACCCCACTCGCAATCCGGCAAGCCCATAGGCTTTGGAAAAGGTGCGCGTTACGACGAGATTTGGAAACTCATTGCCCCACGCGACAGCATTACTGCGCAACTCTGGATCCAGATATTCGTTGTAAGCTTCGTCCAGTACGACCAAGACTTCCGCCGGAACTTTGCCGAGAAAACCTTGTACCTCATCAGGCGGTAGCCACGTTCCGGTTGGATTGTTCGGATTCGCGACAAACACCACGCGCGTATCGCTTCGGATAGCCTTGGTCATCGCCTCCAAGTCGTGGCCAAAACTACGTGCGCGCACCACAATACCCGTCGCTCCTACCGCCTGGGTTGCCAGTGAATAGACAACAAACGCGTGTTCCGAGTATACGGCCGATGCTGAGGGTGAAAGGAAAGCACGCGCTGCCATCTCCAGGACGTCATTGGAGCCATTGCCCAGTACGATGCAATCTTGCGCGATTCCATACCGCTTCGCCAAAGCATCCTTGAGTGCATAAGCGTTTCCGTCTGGATAGCGTCCCGTCTCGCCAATCGCAATACGCATTGCGGCGACTGCTTTGGGACTGGCCCCGCGCGGATTTTCGTTGGAAGCCAGTTTGACAATCGAAGCTTCCTGCAGACCCATTTCACGAGCCAGCTCCGAAACGGGCTTGCCTGGCTGGTAAGGCGCGATTGCTCGAACATATCCTGGTGCGCGTTCGCAAACGTCTAACACGCGCTCTGTCGCGGCCGGCCTCATTGAACCGCGACAGGATAAGAGCCGAGAACTTTTAAAAACGCCGCCAATTGCTTCATTTCCTTGAGTGCACGCGCCACATGTTCGTCGTTTTGGTGACCCTCCATGTCCAGAAAGAAAACGTACTCCCATAATCCTGTGCGCGAGGGGCGTGATTCCAGTCTGGTCATGCTGACGCGGTTAGTCGCCAAAGGTGTCAATAATCCGTGGATGGCTCCCGGCACATTACGTGTCGACATGACCAGGGATGTCTTGTCGTTGCCCGATGGTGCTGCTTCCTTAGTGGACAGCACGACGAAGCGGGTCGTGTTGTTTGGCTCGTCTTCGATATTTGCCGCCAGCACCCCCAAACCATAGTGCGCGGCAGCCGACTTGCTGGCGACGGCTGCGAACGAATCAATGTCCTGCGCCATCTTCGCAGCCTCCGCATTGCTGGTAACTGGTACCCGTTCTGCTTGCGGACAGTGCTGCGCCAGCCAGCGGTTGCACTGCGCCAGGCTCTGGGCATGCGAAAAAATGCGTGTCACGGCTGAAATGTCGGTGCCCTTCGAAAGCAAATTTTGATGAACCGGTAACAGCACTTCGCCGCACAGATGCAATTGCGTCGATAACAGGAGATCCAGCGTCCGGCCTATCGCACCTTCTGTCGAGTTCTCGATTGGCACGATCCCGTAGCCGACCCTTCGCGTCTCCACCGAACGGAATACCTCGTCAATGGATGCGCAAAGTACGATCGGTGACTGACCGCCGAAATGCTTGACAACAGCTTCTTCGCTGAATGTCCCTCTTGGTCCCAGGCCCGCCACAGAAAACGCGTCTTCCAGTGCACGGCACGCGGATATGATTTCGGTGAACAGGTGCATGACCACTGGGGCTGACAGCGGGCCGTGATTCGCCTCTGCAAGCCGCCGAAGCACCTGAGCCTCGCGTTCCGGCCGGTAGACGGTACCATCCCCTTTTAGCTTGCCGATTGCATGGGCCGTGGACGCACGCTCATTGACCAATTTCAGGATTTCCAGATCCAGGGCGTCAATGCGCTCGCGCGACTGCTTCAGGTTATCGGCCATTACTCAAGCCGCGGGAAGATAGCGGACTGCCAACACGCCCGCGATCGCGGCGATTTTTTCTATGACAATGCGCGGCACGGCGCTATCGACGTCCACCAGGGTGTAAGCCATGTCTTTTCTGGATTTGTTAAGCATGTTATGAATGTTCAATCCAGCCTGCGCGACCGTCGTTGATATTTGACCCACCATATTGGGCACATTGGCGTTTGAAATTCCGAGGCGGTAAGGCGATTCTCGCGACATGACGACGTCCGGAAAATTGACTGCATTGCGAATATTGCCGTTTTCCAGATAGTCTCGCACCTGATCCACGACCATGATTGCGCAATTCTCCTCGGCTTCCTGCGTTGACGCTCCAAGATGCGGTGTCGCGACCACGGCCGGGTGTCCCTTCAGGCGTGCGCCAGGAAAATCGCATACGTAGGCCTTGAGCCTTGCACTATCCAACGCTTCGAGCACTGCCGTGTTATCCACAATGCCATCGCGCGAAAAATTCAACAGTACCGCCGAGGCTTTCATCAACGCAATGCGCTTGGCGTCTATCAGATTGCGGGTTCCATCGACCAACGGCACGTGCAGGGTTACGAAATCACTGCTGCGGAGTACTTCTTCGATGCTGTGTGCTTTCCTGACTTGGGAAGGAAGGCTCCAGGCCGCATCCACCGTGATCTCAGGGTCATAACCGAAGACTTCCATACCCAGCTTAATGGCTGCATCAGCAACCAGGCTGCCCACCTTACCCAGTCCGATAACGCCAAGCACATGCTGGGGAAGCTCCACGCCGGCGAATTTTTTCTTGCCGTCTTCAACTTTTTTTTCAATTTCCTCTTCACTGCCTGACAAACCGTCCGTGAAGCGTATCGCTGGAACGAGATTGCGCGCGGCAATCAACATGCCGGCCAAAACCAGTTCCTTCACTGCGTTGGCATTCGCACCGGGCGCATTGAATACCGGGATTCCGCGCTTGCTCATTTCCGCCACCGGGATATTGTTGGTTCCGGCGCCAGCCCTGCCGATCGCATGCACCGACTCAGCAATACGCATGGTTCTCATATCGTGCGAGCGCACCAGGATAGCCGCCGGCGTGTGGACTTGCGCACCAACCGAATAACGCTCGGGGGGGAAGCGTTGCAGGCCGGACGGTGAAATGGCATTCAAGGTCAGAATAGGCACTAGTTCAGACATGGCTTTTCTCAAATTCGTGCATATATTCGACCAGGGCCTTTACGCCTTCGATCGGCATGGCATTGTAAATGGAGGCGCGCATACCGCCGACCGAACGATGGCCTTTGAGCTGCAGCATCCCCCGTTGCTGCGCACCTTTCAGGAATTGCTCGTCGAGCGATTCATTGCGCAGCTTGAATGGCACATTCATGCGCGAGCGATCGCGCTCGTCGACCGGACTGACGAACAGACTACTGTGGTCAAGGTAGTCGTACAACATCGTAGCCTTGGCGATATTGCGCCGTTCGACTTCCGCCAGGCCGCCTTGCTGTTTGAGCCAAGCGAACACTAGCCCAGCGATATAGATGGCGTAAGTGGGCGGCGTATTTAGCATGGAGTCATTTTCAGCTTGTTGCAGGTAATCGAAGGCGGACGGCGTGAACGGCAACGCCTGGCCGATCAAATCATCACGGACGATGACTATCGTGAGGCCCGCCGGGCCGATGTTTTTCTGTGCTCCCGCATAAATCAATCCATATGCCGAAACATCCACCGGTCGGGACAAGATATTCGAAGACATGTCAGCCACCAGTGGAATCTCCCCGGTTTCCGGGACCCAGTGATATTCCACGCCTCCAATGGTCTCGTTCGAGCATATGTGCACGTAGGCAGCGTCCTTGCTGAGTCGCCATGTTCCGCGCTGGGGGATATACGAAAAATTCTTGTCCTCGCTCGAGGCGGCTACGTTCACATTGCAATATTTTTTGGCTTCCTTGATGGACTTCTTGGACCACTCGCCTGTGTTGATATAGTCCGCCACGCCGCGCCCACGCAAAAGGTTCATGGGCACAATGGCATTTTCGGCGATGGCTCCGCCTTGCAGGAACAAGACTTTGTAATTGTTCGGGACAGCCAGCAGGTCGCGCAAGCTTGCTTCGGCCTGCGCGTGGATGGAAATGAATTCCTTGCCGCGGTGACTCATTTCCATGACGCACATGCCTGAGCCGTGCCAATCCAGCATCTCGTCACGTGCTTTTTCCAGTACGGGTCGGGGCAAAACCGCAGGCCCCGCGCTGAAATTAAATACTCTGCCCAATTTTTGCTCCGCTTTTATGAATGTTGCCTTACCAGCGCGCGGTTTTATTCTTCAATACCATCCTGGCCCGGCTGATCCCCGAGATCCTGGGCGGATCCATCCCCTTCCGCATCTGCGCCCCCTTCCGCATCTGCGCCCCGTTCTTCATCGACCGTTTCCGCGCCCCCGTCCAAAGCTACACCGAGGTCTTCGCTATCGATTATTTTTTGCAATCCGGCGAGCTTTTCTTCCGGCCCGAGGTTGATCAACGTCACGCCCTGCGTCGCGCGACTCATCTCACGAATTTCCGCGACCCGCATACGAATCAGCACACCACCGGTGGTAATCAGCATGATTTCGTCGCTGCTGTCCACGAGCGTGGCGGCGACGACATTGCCATTACGGGCACTGGTTTGAATCGCGATCATTCCCTGTGATCCCCTACCGTGCCGCGTGTACTCCGTGATCGGGGTTCGCTTGCCGAATCCGTTCTCGGTCGCCGTCAGGACCGAAACCGACTCATTTTCAGCGACCAGAAGCGATATCACTTTCTGTCCGCCCGACAACCTCATCCCGCGCACGCCCCGAGACACGCGCCCCATGGGCCGCACATCTTGCTCATCGAAACGAACCGCCTTGCCGGCATCGGAGAACAACATGATGTCGTGGCGACCCTCCGTGAGCGCAACACCAATCAGGTAGTCGCCTTCGTCGAGGTCTACGGCAATGATGCCGGAAGGCCGCGGTCGGGAAAAATCGGACAGCGGAGTCTTTTTGACCGTGCCATTCGCCGTGGCCATGAAAATATATTTGTTCTCATCGAACTCCCGCACTGGAAGAATGGCGGTAATTTTTTCGCCCTCTGTCAGCGGAAGCAGATTGACTATCGGCTTACCGCGGCTGGCCCGGCCGCCTTGCGGAACGTTATAGACCTTGATCCAGTAAAGCTGCCCGCGACTGGAAAAACAAAGGACGTAATCGTGCGTATTGGCAATAAACAGGTTGTCGATGAAATCATCTTCCTTGGTGGCAGTCGCCTGCCTGCCCCGGCCGCCGCGCTTCTGGGCACGATAATCCGCCAGCGGCTGTGCCTTGACGTATCCAGTGTGGGAAAGAGTCACTACGACGTCTTCCGGCGCAATGAGGTCCTCCATACTGAGGTCCTGTGCATTCATGACTATTTCGCTGCGCCGCTTGTCACCGAATTCGTCCCGGGTCTTGGCAAGTTCCTCTGCAATGATTCCGGTAATACGCTCGGGCCTGGCCAGGATATCCAGCAAATCGGCGATGGTATCCATGACTTCGCGGTATTCGTTGACGATTCTTTCCTGTTCCAGGTTTGTGAGTCGCTGCAGTTGCATCTCGAGAATGCGCTGTGCCTGGACTTCGGACAGCCGGTATCCCTCAGGGTGCAAGCCAAATTCTGCAAGCATTCCTTCCGGACGCGCGTCCTGGACGCCTGCCCGTGCAAGCATCGATTCGACCAGTTGTGAACGCCAGGTGCGCGTCATCAATTCGCGCTTGGCCTCGGCTGGCGCCGCCGCCGCTTTGATGAGCGCGATTATTTCGTCCACGTTGGATAGCGCGACAGCCAGACCCTCGAGGATGTGACCGCGCTCACGCGCTTTTCTAAGTTCGAACACCGTCCGGCGGGTGATGACTTCACGCCGGTGGCGCAGAAAAGCGTCCAGTATCTCTTTGAGATTCAGCAGGCGAGGCTGGTTTTCAACCAGCGCCACCATATTCATGCCAAACGTATCCTGCATCTGCGTTTCTTTGTACAGATTATTCAGGATGACTTCGGGGACCTCGCCGCGCTTCAGTTCGAGAACCACACGCATACCGGATTTGTCCGATTCGTCCCGAATTTCAGACAACCCTTCCAGGCGCTTTTCCCGCACCATGTCGCCGATCTTCATCAACAAAGATGCCTTGTTGACTTGATAAGGCAATTCGTCGATCACGATAGCCGAACGATTGCCTTTCTCCAGTTCCTCCACGTGCGTGCGGGCGCGGATGACGATACGGCCACGCCCGGTGCGATACCCTTCTTTTACGCCAGCTGTTCCGTAGATGATCCCCTTGGTGGGAAAGTCCGGACCGGGGACAAGTTCTATTAATTCGTCCAGGCTAATCTCGGGCCGCTCCAGAATCGCAAGGCACGCACCGACGATCTCACCGAGGTTATGGGGCGGTACGTTGGTCGCCATGCCGACCGCGATACCCGACGAACCGTTAATCAGCAGGTTCGGAATGCGCGTCGGCAATACACTCGGTTCTTGTTCCTTGCCGTCGTAGTTAGGGACGAAATCGACGGTTTCCTTGTCGATGTCGGCCAGCAGTTCGGCAGATATTTTTTCCAGCCGGCATTCGGTGTACCGGTATGCCGCTGCAGAATCACCGTCGACTGAGCCGAAATTACCCTGTCCGTCGATGAGAACGTAGCGCATGGAAAAATCCTGGGCCATGCGCACCAGCGCCTCATAAGTGGCCGAATCGCCGTGTGGGTGATATTTTCCGAGGACATCGCCGACCACGCGCGCACATTTAACATAAGGTCGGTTCCAGACGTTATTGGCTTCATGCATGGCAAACAGAATGCGCCGATGCACAGGTTTAAGACCGTCCCGAACATCGGGCAGCGCACGCCCCACGATGACGCTCATGGCGTAATCAAGGTAGGAGCGGCGCATCTCCTCTTCGAGGCTGATTGGCAGGGTTTCTTTTGCGAATTGATCCATCAGGGCAAGTCGATATGCTTGTTGCAAACTGTCATGAGAATAATGCCGTGTCCTCTCGTACAATTACGGAAAAGAACAGCATTGGTCCGGCAAAGAACACTATGGGTGCTATAGAACTGGTATCAGCCGACATAAGCATGCAATTTTATCATGCGGACTATTCCCGAGACATTGTCCAGCCCGGCAACTCGGCTTGAAGTAACGGCATTTCAGGGCAAATCGTGTTGAATGTGATGAAGCGGGTCTCGGCACGGTTAATTTTGATGCTTGACGTGTGAATAGAGAGTCAGGTGCTATTTGCTTTAATCCGGCAAGAGAATGGGCAATAATCAGAATTATTCATAGACCAGCACAATCAGGGGGAACAGGTTATGCCAGCAAAATCGAACCGACTGCTGATGTTGCTAATAGGTGCGGCCATTTCTGGTTGCGCGAGTCAAACCGATCGCAGCAGTTCTAGCGGTAGCGATCGATACCAACCGGACAAAGAATCTGTTCAGATGGTTGATCGACCCCTCGAAGATGCCCCACCGCCGAAGCCCGCACCTGTCGCGGCCGCGCCACAAAACGAAGCTGTGCCCGAATTTCCCGTGACGAAATACGAGCTGCCTGAAGAGCAGGATGAGGAAGTAGTCGAGGATCTCGGTCCCCAGGACGACGAGTCGACCTCGGAAGCCCAGGAAGCAAGTCCTGCAAGCGATGGTTCGGTTGGAGAAACAACTGAATATGCCGAGGAAGCCGAAGAAGAAGAGATCGGAGAACTCGGCCCGCAGGACGACGAATCTATTTCCGAAGCCCAGGAAGATAATCCGCAAGCCGATAGCCCGGTCGGAGAACCGACTGAATATGCCGAGGAAGCGGAAGAAGACGAGGTAGGAGAACTCGGTCCGCAAGAAGACGAGTCCACTTCGGCTGAGCAAGCCACCTCGCCTGCGGGCGAGAGTACGGTCGGCGAAGCGACTCAATATG
>JBJMWI010000117.1:0-23950 GCA_045810225.1 Burkholderiales bacterium | reverse complement strand
TACGCCGCCAGCAAGGCGACTGCGATCAATATTACGCAGACTGCCGCATTGGAATTTGCGCCACACTTGACGGTAAACAGTATCTGCCCGGGGGCGGTTGCAACTGACATGTGGAAACAGATCGACCGCGAATGGAGCGAGCATGAAGGGCGCCCGCTGGGCTCGGTGTGGCAGGAGCGCACGCGCAATATCCCGATGAAGCGCCCGCAAACACCACAAGACATCACCGGCATGGCGGTCTTCCTTGCCAGCGCAGATGCTGACTACATCACCGGCCAGTCGTACAACATCGATGGTGGCCTAGTTACGAGCTGAAAAACGTCTCTAATGAACCGTCCTGATATGCAGGCACTCGTTGCCCTCATCAGCGACGCCTTTTCGGGCGTAACCCTGGAAGACGGCATTGGGCTGCGTCAGGCGCAAGGCATCGATGACTACGCGGATGACCAAACCTGTGCCGCCTATCGCGTCCGCGATGAAAAACTCGACTGGAACCGCATATCGATCGATGAATTAAACGCCTGCTACAGCAGCCTCAGCTTCTTCGATGCCGCAGGCATGAGATTTCACCTTCCCGCATTTCTGATTGCGGAACTGAACGGCACATATCATCAGGACATGTCGCTGCAACTTGCCTATCTCAACGACTACACCATCGCTCAGTACGGCTTGCTTTCGCCCGCTCAGCGCGCCGCTATCCGGGCGTATCTTGAATACATTCTCTGCGATCCGCGTTATGCGTTCTCGCATGCTCAAATCAAGCGAGCGCTGGACGAATACTGGACGGATCAGCTTTAATGCGAGAACAGGGAGGAATAACCATGCAGCAGGTGTCTCGTCGCAAATTCGCCCGCAATGCCGCGCTGCTTGCCGTCGCGGGCGCGGCAACCGGGTTCGCAACATCGCTGACCGCATGGTCGCGTACCGGGAACGGCAGCCAAACTATCAAAGCGCTTTTCTTTGACGTATTCGGCAGCCTGGTGGACTGGCGCACCGGAGTTGCGCGCGAATCCCGGACGACACTGCAGCCGCTGGGTTATGACCTGGACTGGGTTGCATTCGCGGATGCCTGGCGAGCCGAGTATCAACCCGCAATGGAAGAAATCCGCTCCGGCAAATTGCCGTTCTCGAAACTTGACGTCGTGCATCGCAGAATGCTGGACCGCATCCGCGCCCGGTTTGGATTGCAAACCCTGACCGAACCGGTGCTGGAAGAATTGAATTTTTCGTGGCATCGCCTCGATGCCTGGCCTGACGTGCCGGCTGGGTTACATCGCCTGCGTAAACGGTTCTTGCTTGCCCCCGTATCGAACGGCAACATTTCTCTGATGGTCGATCTTGCACGCCGGAATAATTTTCCCTGGGACGCGATCCTGGGTGCCGAAATCGCAGGCGACTACAAGCCAAAGCCACGCGTTTACCTGGCCGCTGCGGAGGCGTTAGGCCTGGCGCCAGCGGATTGCATGATGGTTGCAGCGCATAGCGGAGATCTGATTGCGGCAGGAGGCGCGGGATTGCACACGGCACATGTAGTGCGCGCCGATGAATTCGGTCCTGGCACCGGGGAGACTACGCCGAAGGCGCCGGTAGACTTTGCAGTGCGTTCGCTAGACGCTCTCGCCGACGCGTTTTCGATTTGACGCTAACACATTGCGCCGCTGACGCTGACCGTAATGTCGTTAGTCCGCGTTATTGCGTTGACGTCACTCGCCATGATTGCCTTCGCGGGCAACTCGCTGCTGTGCCGGTTCGGGCTCCGGCAAACCAGCATTGACCCCGCCAGCTTCACGACTGTGCGGTTGATCTCCGGAGCGATGACGCTGTGGCTGGTGGTGCGGCTTAATGACAGCAAATCAAGTACTGGCGTGGGCAACTGGCGATCCGCCATGGCGTTGTTTGCGTACGCCGCCGGCTTTTCCTTTGCATATGAAAGCTTGACTGCGGCCACGGGCGCATTGCTGCTCTTTGGGGCGGTTCAGGCGACGATGATCGGACATGCTTTTTTGGGAGACGACAGGCCGGCGGGACCACAACTGCTCGGCGTCGGAATCGCGCTCGCGGGTCTTATCGTTCTGTTGTTGCCCGGCTTAGCCGCGCCGCCTTTGAAAGGCACGCTGCTGATGCTCGGCAGCGGCGTGGCGTGGGGCATTTACTCCTTGCGCGGCAAGGGCGTCGTGGATGCCATTAGGGTAACGTCCGGAAATTTCCTGCGTGCCGCGGCCATCGCGATAGTATTGAGCGCGGTAATGCTGAAGCAGGCATCGGTCGATGTTGCCGGAATTGCCTGCGCCGTCGCTTCCGGCGCGCTGGCCTCCGGAGTAGGGTACGCAATCTGGTATACGGCGCTACCGTCGCTTGGCAGTACCACGGCGGCGACAGTCCAGCTTAGTGTGCCCATCATCGCGGCCATCGGCGGCGTACTGATGCTCGGCGAACACATGACCTTGCGACTGGCGTTGGCGTCAGCCGCGATCTTGGGCGGAATTGCGGTGGTCACTCTAACCAGACGAGAGCAACCGGTAAGTTAAATTCGCTTGCTGTCCCGGATAGCCAAATAAAAACGAACCGTTCAGGGAGGACCGATCACATGGCACATAACCTACACCAAGCATTCGTGCTGATGGCGATGCTGGCTTTTGCAAAGCACACTTTTGCTGTGGACGTTAATAACGAGGCCCATTCCGCTGCGCTAGGCCGGGAAGCGGTTGGCGTGCTTACCGACTATCTGAAGATCGACACCACCAACCCGCCGGGAAATGAAATCAGGGCGGCGCAATTCTTCAAGGCAATCTTTGACCGGGAAGGCATAGACGCGCACATCTTCGAATCGGCACCTGGTCGCGGAAATATCGTTGCACGACTCAAAGGCGACGGATCCAAGAAAGCCGTTGTGCTAATGAACCATATGGATGTGGTGCCTGCCGATCGCAGATACTGGACGGCAGATCCGTTCGGCGCAACGGCAAAGGATGGCTTTATCTGGGGCCGCGGTGCGCTCGACATGAAAGGGTTGGGCGTGTTGCAGGTGATGGCCATGCTAGCGCTGAAGCGTCAGGGCATTCCGCTGCAGTCGGACATTATTTTTCTGGGCACGGCCGACGAGGAAGCTGGTGGAGAAATGGGCGCAGGGTTCATGGTGAAACAGCATTTCGATCTGTTCAAAGACGCCGGCGTGGTGCTGAATGAGTTCGGGTGGATCGTGACCGGCGACGATGGCAAGGTCCGTTATTACGCGGCTTATCCTGCCGAAAAAGTGCCGTTCTGGTTGAAGCTCACCGCCATCGGCACGCCAGGGCACGGCTCTGCGCCGCGTCCTGATTCAGCAGTTTTGAAGCTGGTTGAAGCACTGCACCGTATCGCCGCCTACAAAACACCGCTGAAAGTGGAAGATATCGTCCAGAAGTTTTACGCGCAGACCGCCCACCTCGAACCGGCACCGGAGCGACGCGAGCGCTTGAAAGATTTGCGCACGGCACTGCTGGATCCTGTATTCGCCGCAGAATTCACCAAGGACCTGCGGGCGAATGCCATGGTACGCAACACCATCTCCATCACCATGCTGGAAGGCTCCAACAAGGTGAATGTGATTCCGCCGGAAGCGTCCGCACAGCTTGATGTGAGACTGCTGCCCAGCGAGGATCCACAGCGATTCTTGCGCGAGTTGCAAAACGTCATTGCCGACGATTCCATCCGGATAGAGCCTGTCCTTTCTTTCCAACCCAGCATTTCTCCCGTGGATAGCGAGTTCTTTCACGTACTCCGTGAAGTCGCCAACGTATACGATCGCGGAGCGTTGGTGACGGCGCCGATGATTACCGGGTTTACGGATTGCCATTATTTCCGGGAGAAGGGTATACCGTGCTATGGCTTCATGCCGTTCAAGCTGACGCCAAAGGATCTTGGCGGCGTGCACGGCAACGACGAACGCGTCTCCATCGATAATGTGATATTCGGGACCGAAGTCATGACCGACATCGTGCGCAGGATGGCAACGAAGTAAGAATTGGAGGAGACCGGTGCCACTGGGCCGCGACAGCTGGAAGAGTTAAGCCAATCATCGGGCTGCGCCGCGAACGATTCCGCTATCAATAAAAAAGCGTAGTAAAGTGTCCTCGCGTTCCGGCATCGCCGGGCGTTGAGTGTGATAGGCACGGACAGGGGATTTACAGGCGTGTTGCTGTGCTTCTCTGCCCGCCATATTGCGCTCATCCAAAAACAATCGGGGGAAGGAGAAACTATGAAAGTTCCAATCATCGCGGTAGCGGTCGCCTGCACTTTTGCGTTATCGGCGACGGGCGTCCGGGCACAAGTTAGCGACAAGCCGTTCCAGGAGAATTGGGCGCCGACGAAGTGGGGCAAGGATGACTCAGCAGGCTCGTCCAACCATACCAAAAATCCGGCGAACATTGCGCGCGCCATCAGCATGATCAAGCAGAACAAGTCGGTGACGCTCGGCAAGTACTATCACAAGGATATCCCGGCAGTTGGCGAGCGCGGCTGGAAAATGGTGCTGCCGGGCACACCGCACGCCGGACCTTTCGGCAAGAACGCCATGATTTATCACGATGAGTACGTCTCGACGGAAATTGGCCAGATCGGTACGCAGTTCGACGGCCCTGGCCATATCGGCGTGAACACTACGAAAGGCATGTTCATGTACAACGGCCGCATGTACCCGGCATCTTATGAACGCGGAGGTGGCGGGCGCGCGGTTGGCATGGGTCCGAACGGCGTCGAACATGTTGGAGAGAACGGATTCATTTGCCGGGGCATCGTACTGGATGCGGCGGGGTACCGCAGCGTCGAGCGGCTGCCCATTCCGAAAAAACCGGGCGAAATCGGCATCGTTACGGCCGATGACGTCAAAGCAATGATCAAGCGGCAAGGCATTGCCGAACCACAGCCTGGCGATTGCGTGTTTCTCCATACGGGTCACGGCAACATTTGGGGAAACAGCGTGTACAAGAAAATGAATGCTGCACAGCACGCGAAGGCGCGCGAAGAATTCGGTGCGGGTGAACCCGGCTTCGGCATCAGTGCGTGCGAATACATGGCTTCCCGCGATATCGCGCTGATGGGGGGTGACACTTCATCGAACGATGCACAGCCTTCCGGGGAATTCGGTGAAGACTATGCCGTACATTGCCACACAGAGATGCAGACCCGGCGCGGTATCTGGAACCTCGAGAACATGGATTTGAAACCGCTGGTCGACGCCAAGGTTTACGAGTTCGCGTTTATCTGGGCGCCGCTCAAGATTATTGGCGGCACTGGATCGCCCGGCAATCCTATCGCCATTTATTGATCGGGCACTGCGCGGGGATAGCTTGAGACAGGCGGCGACGCAAGGTTGTCGCCTGTCTTCTGCTGTTCCGGATTTCTTCAGCAAGCATTCCTAACGGTTTGAACGCCAGTTCCGTGAAGGTAGGTCCTATGCAGTCGCAGGCCGCAGGCCGGCGATCTCGTTAACCACCAGCGCGGCGAGCACAATGCTGCCGCCGACCAGCGCACTGTGGCTTGGGCGCTCCCCAATCACGGCCCACACCGAAAGCGTCCCGAATACGATTTCCAGAATAGATAGCAAACCGACTTCCGCGGAAGCCAGATAGCGTACTGCAGCCAGCATTAACAACAGTCCGACGCCAAGCTGCACGACGCCCATCACCGAAATTAGCACCAGGTCGCCGACGCTGACCGTCAGCGGCCAGGCAAACGGCAACGCGCTCAGCAGCGAAAAGATGCCGGCGAGTAACACTGCAGGAATCATGTCGAACGAGGCGCGGTGCTTCCTGAGCAGCACGACATTTGCACCGAACCCGACCGGAATGCACAACGCAATCAGGTTTCCGGCCCAACCTCCACTGGTCAGTCCATCGGCAAACATCATTACGATACCGCCCAGCGCAGCAAGCATGGCGAGCCAGGTGCGTGGCGCCACTTTCTCGCCCAGGAACAGATAGCCACAAAGCGCTGCGACGAATGGCGAAATGCTGCCCACCACGAGGGTGTTCGCGACGGTTGTCAGAGACAGTGCCAGGATGAAGCAGATCATCATCCATGCAAACAGGAAACCAGATAGCACGCCGGGCCAGCCCATGGCGCGAACGCGCTGCGGCAACCGGGCGCCATGCTGGAAGCCCAATACGGCGAGCATGAAGGCGGTCATGAACAACGATCGCCAGAAGGTTATTTTCCAACCGTCGGTCGAGTCCATGGTGCGCACCAGAATGCCGGCCGTCGCCCAGCACAATGTGGCGCCGACCATCAGTGCAATGCCCTTGTGGTGTTCTGCCGGCGTGCGCATCAAGCGATCGCGGCGGGCGCAACCACGGCCAGTTTGTCGCTCCAGGGTTCCAGTCCAGTCATGATGCCGGGATACAGCTCGACGCCTTGCTGTAATTGCTTTTCACGGCGGCGCAAGCCGGATTCGCCGGGCAGGCGCACGCGTTCAAAACCGCTGCGCGGCGGCGTAGTACGGCAGGCCTCGGCGATCCATTCCGTCTGCTTCGTGAAGTACTCACTCCCCGCGTACAGCGCGGGGTCGAACACTTGTACGTAAACATTGGCCGACCAGCCTTCGTAGGGATTCGCGCGCCCATGACCGGCCAGGCCCTGTGTAAGCGCTTCCACCAGCAGGCCCAGCGCATAACCTTTGTGGCCGTGATCGAGCCCACCGATCGGCAGCAGCCCACCTTTCGGTTCGTTGAACAACACCGCCGGATCGGACGACGGATTCCCGTGGCCGTCGAGCACCCATTGTCCCGGAAGCTTGCGCTTTTCCCTGTGCAGCCTGCCGGTCAAACCATGCGTGGTAATCGACATCGACACATCAATCATGACTGGATCGCCCTTCGTCGGCCACGCTGCAGCGATGGGATTCGGTGTATGCGTGCCGGTACCGCGCCCGCCGTGCGGCACCACGCCGCCCGTCTCCGGTCCGGACGAGATCAGCATGATCATCATGCCCTGGTCGGTGACGCGTTTCAGGTATGCAGCGAGGCAGGCGATGTGGTGGCTGCGTCGAATAGCTACCGTACACGTGCCGTATTTCCTGGCGCGCTCGAGCGCGATATCGATGGCATGCGCAGTGAGCCAGGTTCCGGGCAGACGCATGCCGTCCCATGTCACCGCAGCCGGAAAATCCGCAATGACACGCGGCATGCCTGATTTGGTCATGCCACCCTTTTCCAGGTCGCTCAGATAAGGCGCCAGCAACTGCAAACCATGCGTGGTGTGGCCGAGCAAATCCCCCTCAACAAGAATCTGCGCGACGATGCTAGATTTTTCCCGCTCGAGGCCGGTCTTGTCGAGCAGGGCGGTCGCATAGCGGATGAGGTCAGCTGCACGGTAACGAGTTGCATTCATTGCATGGCTTTCCCTGCGATCTTGTGGCTGGCGGATTGAATGTCACGTCATCACGCCGTTACGGCGGTGACGGGTAATGGCGCGTCGCGCCATTGCCATCACATCATGATGATCTGGCGCACAGTATGGCCGGAAGCCAGCCGGTCAAAACCGACGTTGATGTCTTCAAGCTTGATATGGTCGCTCATGAGCTTGTTCACCGGCAGCATGCCGCGGCGATAAAGGTCAATGTAGCGAGGAATGTCCCGCGCAGGAACGCAAGACCCGACGTAGCTGCCTTTGATCGTGCGTTCTTCTGCCACCATGTTGACGTGCTGCAACGGCCAGCGATGATCGGGGTGCGGCAGGCCGGCCGAAACGGTAGTGCCGCCACGGCGTGTAATCCGATAGGCGAGTTCCATCGCCTGTACGGAGCCGGCCATTTCAAGCGCGAAGTGCACCCCGCCTCCAGTCAGGTCCTTGACCTTCTGGATTGCATCCGGGTCCTTTGCGTTGACAGTATCCGTAGCGCCAAGATCTTTTGCCAGTTTCAGCTTGTCGTCATGCAGGTCGAGCGCGATGATTTGCTGTGCGCCGGCGACGATGGCGCCGAGCAGTGAATTCAATCCGACACCACCCAGTCCCAGCACCGCGACCTTCGCGCCTGGAAAAACTTGCGCGGTATTGAATACCGCCCCCACTCCAGTGAGCACCGCGCAGCCGAACAATGCGGCTTCATCGAATGCCAGCGCCTTGTCAATCTTCACCAGCGAGCCACGGTTCACCACGCAATACTCGGCAAACGCGGACACGCCCACATGATGATAGACATCCTTGCCATGCTGATGCAGCCGCATGCCGCCATTGAGCAATTTGCCCGCACCATTGGCCTGCTGGCCAGGCTCGCAGCGCCCGGGGTGGCCTTCCACGCAAGGCAAGCACTGGCCACAACTGGGGGCAAACACCAGAGCTACGTGATCGCCGACTACCAGGTCGCTGATACCGCCACCGATTTCCTGCACCACGCCTGAAGCTTCGTGTCCCAGCACCATCGGCATCTGTCGCGGGCGGTCACCGTTGACTGTCGAAAGATCCGAATGGCACAGGCTTGCCGCCTTGATTTGCACCAGCACCTCGCGCTGACCCGGTTTGTCGAGCTCGATCTGCTCGATGCTCATGGGCTTGCTGTCCGCGTAGGGCTGTGGCAAGCCCATCTGCCGGATCACCGCTGCCTTGATTTTCATTGTTGTACCTTGAGACGAGATTGAACCAGACGGCACGCGCCACACGGAGTTGGCATACAAATGCATGCACATCTATAAAAAAGTGACACGTGATTTGTCGTGCTTCTGCGCGTTTGCTCTAGTACGTTGCCCTTCCGCCGGAAAGATCGAACACCGCGCCGGTGGTGAACGAGCAATCCTCCGTGCACGCCCAGGACACGGTTGCGGCAATCTCTTCAACAAGGCCAAAACGCCCCATCGGGATTTTGGACAGCATGTAGTCGATATGGCTCTGTGCTACCTGGTCGAAGATGGGCGTCTTCACGGCGGCGGGCGTGACGCAGTTCACCGTAATTTTGTTTTTTGCGAGTTCCTTGCCCAGCGATTTGGTCAGCCCGATTACGGCAGCTTTCGATGAACTGTAAGCCGAAGCGTTTGGGTTGCCTTCCTTGCCCGCGATGGATGCAATGTTGACAATGCGACCATAATTGTTCTTGATCATGTGCGGCACGACGGTGCGACAGGTATAGAACGTGCCGTTCAGATTGATGTCGTGCACGCGAATCCAATCGTCCACCGGCGTTTCCCATACAGTGGCGTTCTTGCCTGCGATACCCGCTGAATTGACCAATGCGTCGACTTTTTCGAGAGCAGCCAGCGTGGATTTCATCGCCGCCTCGACCTGATCCAGTTTGCTGACATCGACTTTCGCCGTGTGGGTTTTCACTGCTCCCAGCGATTTAGCCGCATCCGCCATGGCTTTTTCGTTCAGGTCCCAGATCGCGACGTTGGCACCAGACTGCGCGAGCCGCTTTGCAATCGCGAAGCCAATGCCCGACGCGCCACCGGTAACAACGGCGGTGCGACCTTTCATGTCGAGTTGATTCATGACACTCCCTGTTTATTTAGTCATTGCCCCGGCCCGCAAGCGGCAACCGGACGCGGAAGACCGGCATTTTAGCAGGCATCGTTTTTCATTCGACCAGCGGTCCCTGAACGATGTTAGTCGGGCTGCTCACCGCGCCGATGCCGATTATCTGAACAGGTAAAGCACTATCAGCAGAGCGAGGATGCCAGCAATGGCCCAGAGCCAGCCCGGGACGGTCGCGCGATGCGTTGGCGATGAGGTAAGGTCCGGCATTTGCGCAGCCGGCTGTCCCGCCGGCGCGACCTTATTGTTGAAGCGTTCGAAAAAGTCGTCCGCCATTTTTCGCGCTACGCCGTCGATCAGGCGCGAGCCAATCTGTGCGATCTTGCCGCCCACGCTCGCGTTTGCCTGATAGGTCAGTAATGTGCCGCTGCTTCCTTCCGGTGTGAGCCTGACCTTTGCGCTGCCCTTGCCGAATCCAGCGGCGCCGCCGGAACCTTCGAACGCCAGTGAATAGGCATGCGGCGGATCGAGATCCGCGAGCATCAGTTTGCCGGTGAACTTTGCCTTGACCGGACCGACCGCGGCAGTCATCGCGACCTTGTATTCGTTGTCCGTCACCCGCTCGATGCGTTCACATCCCGGGATGCAGGCCTTGAGGATTTCAGGATCGTTGAGCGCTTCCCAAACGCGTTGCTGCGAGAGGGGAATGCGCTGCTCGCCGCTCATTTCCATGTGCTAATGCTCCGAGTTGTTGAGAGCCGCAGTATGCATGCGACTCCGTAGTGCGCGTTGGCCAACCGCGGGATGGGGCCGCAACGATCGCGCCAGATCGGTCAGGCTCTCGATGTCATGTGCGGGCAAGAATGCATCCACATGCGGCAGCATCAGCCGCACGCCGGCCGCCCTGGGCTGGAAGTCCTCGAAGCGCAGCAGCGGATTCAGCCAAATCAATTCATGACACGATTTGTGCAAACGCTCGATTTGCGCGCTCAAGTCTTCGCCGGCATCACGATCGAGGCCATCGCTGATCAGCATGACTACTGCATTCTGTCCCAGCACGCGGCGCGACCAGCGCTGGTTGAATTCTTTCAGCGTGGCGCCGATGCGGGTGCCGCCGGACCAGTCCTTCACCGACTCGGATATTGCGGCCAGTGCCACGTCCACGTCGCGGTGCCGCAGTTGCCGCGATATGTTGGTGAGACGGGTACCGAATACGAAACTGTGCACGCGGTCACGATCGCTGGTGATTGCATGCAGAAAATGCAGGAACATGCGCGAGTAACGGCTCATCGAGCCGGAGATGTCGCATAGCACCACCAGTGGCGGATGGCGACGGCGATAGGAGCGCCGGCGCAATGGGATGATTTCGGCATTGCCCCGCAAGCTGGCCCGCAGCGTCGCGCGCAAGTCAACGCGCGAGCCATGCACGTCGGGATGCAGGCGGCGCGTCGCAATCAGCGGAATCGGCAGTCTCAGTCCGGCAATCAACCGCTTTGCCTGATTCAGTTCTTCCGTCGTCATGGTGGCGAAGTCCCGGCGCCGCAGGCGTTCCAGTTCTGAGGCGCTGACTAGGATAACTTCGTCCTCTTGCCTGTCGGCGCGCATCGGCACCTTACTGGTGAGCCCGAGCGCTTCGGCAATCCGGTTCGGCATTTTGTCGTCCGACGAATGCAGTGCCGGCACCGGTAAGCCGTGCCGCACGCGGTCCAGCAAATGGCGCTCGCTCCAGAACAACTTGAAGGCATGATCGAACATATCAAACTGTTCCCGCCGGGAAAGAAATACCGCAGCCAGCGTCCAGTAGAAGTCTTCGCGGCTTTCGATGCCGGAAAATTCCAGTGCCCGCAGTCCGTCCATGATCCGATCGGGGCCCACCGGCACACCGGCTTTGCGTAGTGCCCGGGCAAAGTGCACGACGTTCTCCGACAGCTGCATTGTTAGCGCGTGGTAATTTCAGAAAGGATGCGCGCCGCCTCGCTGCCACGCACGGATGCAATGTCATCCTGATACTTGAGCAGCACGCCGAGGCTGTCGTTGACCACCGTGACATCGAGCGATCGGCGGTCGAGTTCCACCAGCGCCTTTGCCCAGTCGATGGTTTCGGCAATGCCGGGACGTTTGAACAGATCGGCCGCGCGCAATTTCTGCACGAAAGCGACGATCTCGGTGGAGAGCTTTTCGGCGAGTCCCGGCACCTTGCGCCGGACAATTTCCAGTTCCGCGGCGGCGGTTGGATAATCGACCCAGTGATAGAGGCAGCGGCGCTTGACTGCATCGTGGATCTCGCGCGTGCGATTCGAGGTAATGACCACGATCGGTGGGCGCTGCGCCTTGATCGTGCCAATTTCCGGAATGGTGACCTGGAAATCGGCTAGCACTTCAAGCAGGTACGCCTCGAACGGTTCGTCGGTACGATCCAGTTCGTCGATTAGCAGTACCGGCGCTTCGCCGTCTTTCGCTTCCAGCGCCTGCAGCAGAGGCCTGCGGATCAGGAAGCGCTCGCTGAAAATGTCCTTTTCCAGTTTTTCGCGGCTGCCCCCGCCTTCTGCTTCGGCAAGCCGGATCTCAATCATCTGCCGCTGGTAGTTCCATTCGTATACGGCGGACGCGATGTCGAGGCCTTCGTAACACTGCAGCCGGATCAGCTCCCGGCCGAGCGTTTGCGCCAGCACCTTGGCGATTTCGGTTTTGCCTACGCCAGCCTCCCCTTCCAGAAATAAAGGCCGCTCCATGCGCAGGGCCAGGAATACAGCTGTCGCGAGTGAACGCTCGGCGACATATTGGCCCTTTGCCAGCAAAGCCAGCGTATCGTCTATGGAATTTGGAACTGTTGCGGCGGGCGAAATCATCGGCTTCCAGGCTTAAACACTCAATGCAGCGTTGCGGGTCGGTGGCACAGGAATACTTCCCGAACCAATATGGCACGCCGACCCGTACACGTGGTTCAGCTGTTATATGTGAGTCTTCCGCGCGTTCTGCCCAGGATAATCAAAAGATACAGGCTATTTCGAGACAATCTGCGAGACAGCGCGCCTCGCCATCACAGTGATCAAGTGTGCGCGGTATTCGGCGCTGGCATGGATGTCGGAGTTCAGATTGGTGGCCGGCACTTTGATGCCATTGACCACATCGGGCGAGAACGATTTGCCGAGTGCTTTTTCGAGTTCGGTAACGCGGAATACGCAAGGCCCGGCGCCGGTGACGGCCACTCGGATGCCGTTGGCCGTCTCGGCTACGAAGACGCCGACCAGCGCATAGCGCGAAGCCGGATTCTTGAATTTACTGTAACCGGCACGTTTCGGTACCGGAAACGAGATCGACGTAAGAATCTCGCCCGGTTCAAGGGCGGTCTCATACATGCCGGTGAAAAATTTGTCAGCAGCGATTTTGCGCTTGCTGGTCGCGACGGTCGCCCCCAGTCCCAACACGGCGGCGGGGTAATCTGCCGCAGGATCGTTATTGGCAACGGAACCGCCGATGGTACCCATGTTGCGGACCATGGGATCGCCGATTTCCGACGCAAGGAATGCCAGCGCCGGAATGGTTTTTTTTATTTCGGGCGAGGCGGCCACCGTAGCATGTGTCGTCATCGCGCCGATCGTGACGCCGTTGGCGTCCACCTTGATGCCGCGCAATTCTGCGATCCCGGCCAGATCGACCAGATCCGATGGCGCGGACAGACGCATTTTCATCGCGGCTATCAGGGTCTGGCCGCCAGCCAGCACCCTGCCGTCGTCCGAAGCCGCGAGCTTCGCCATTGCGTCGGCGACGCTGGAAGCCTTGTGGTAATTGAATGCGTGCATGCCTGGTTCCTTTTGATGTTGCGCTGAAGCTCAAGCGCCCGCAGCAGCCTGGACAGCCTTGACGATGTTGTGATAGCCGGTGCAGCGGCACAGGTTGCCATCCAGTTCGGCGCGGATCTGTTCTTCGTTCGGATGCGGATGCCGCTTCAGCAGATCGATGGCGCTCATGACCATACCGGGGGTGCAATAGCCGCATTGCAGCCCGTGGTAGTCGCGAAATGCCGCTTGCATGGGATGCATGGTGCCATCTGCCTTGGCTAAGCCTTCAATGGTTACGACAGTGCTGCCCTGTGCCTGCACGGCCAGCATGTTGCAGCATTTGACTGCCTTGCCATTCATATGGATGGTACAGGCACCGCATTGTGCGGTATCGCACCCAATATGGGTTCCGGTCAGGCGCAGTGTGTCGCGGATGAAATCCACCAGCAGGGTACGTGGTTCCACGTCAGCGTTGACGGGTTTTCCATTAACGGTCATTGAAAGCCGGACTGACATGAATTGATCCTTGTGGGTGGCGAAAAGCCGAACATGCGCGGCGAAAAGTGCAATCCTAGACAACCCCGTCATCCGGGGCAACCTGAACACAACGCTGCCGGGCGTTAAACATCCGGGTCGGGGTGGCGTAAAATCCAGCGACAGTTCTTTTTACAGCATAACGGAAACGGGATAACGACATGGCAAAGTTCGGTATTGGTCAGGCGATGCTGCGCAGGGAAGATCAGCGCCTTCTGTTCGGCACCGGGGAATATGTGGACGATGTTGCACTGGCGAACGAGGTTTTCGTGGCATTCGTACGCTCGCCCCATGCTCACGCGCGCATTCTTTCTATCGATGCAGCATCAACCAAAACCATGCCGGGTGTGATTGCGGTATTGACGGGTGCCGACCTCAAGACCGATAACATCGGCCCATTGCCGGACGGTCAGGGGCTCAAGCGCGCGGATGGCAAGGACATGTGCGGTCCGCCGCATGATGTGCTGGTGGTCGATACGGCGCGCTACGTCGGCGAACCGGTGGCGGCAGTGTTCGCGCAAACCCGGGACCAGGCGGAAGATGCGGTCGAGCAGGTGCTCGTCGAATATGAGGAATTGCCCGCCGTTGTGACCATAGCAGCGGCTACCGCGAAAGGGGCGCCAGTATTGTGGCCGGATGCGCCCGGCAACATTGCGGCGCAGACTGAATTCGGCAAGAAAGATTTTTGCGACGCGGCTTTTGCCAAAGCCAAGCACATAACCAGGCTGTCGCTGCACAATCAAAGACTGATTCCGGTCAGCATGGAACCGCGCGGGAGTATCGCTCAATTCGACGCAGGCACCGGCAGGATCACCTTGCGTACGAGTTGCCAGAATCCGGCGGGCTTGCAGAAGACGCTAGCGGAATCCTGCCTCAAGATGCCGGCGCAGAGCGTGCGGGTTCTCGTCGGCGACGTCGGCGGCGGCTTCGGCATGAAGACGCAGTTGTATGCCGAAGATGTCGTATGCGCCTGGGGCGCGCGCAAGCTGAAGCGTCCCGTGCATTGGCGCGCGAGCCGCAGCGAGGAATTCCTGGGTGGCAATCACGGCCGGGACCAGACCAATCATGCCGAGCTGGCATTCGATAGCGAAGGCAAGATTCTGGGTTTGCGGGTCGAGATTATCGGCAACATCGGCGCGCACGTCAGCGGACCGGGGGCCATTATCGTAGTTGCAATAGGGCCGAAGGTTATCACCGGCGTCTATCACGTTCCGGCGTTGCATTTGCGCGGCACGGCGGTGCTGACCAATACCAATCTTGTCGGCGCGTACCGGGGCGCGGGACGGCCGGAAGCGATCTATCTGCTGGAGCGGCTGATGGACCAGGCGGCCGCGGAAATGAAAATGGATCCGGCGGAATTGCGCCGACGCAACTTCATCCAGCCTTCGCAAATGCCCTACAAGACGCCCATGGGGGAAAAATTCGACAGCGGCAATTTCCCGCACATGCTGGACCGCATCCTGCAGCAGGCGGACTGGAAGGGCTACGGCGCACGGCGCGAGGAATCGCGCAAGCGCGGCAAGCTGCGCGGTCGCGCACTGTCGACGTTCCTGGAGTGGACCGGCGTGGTGCATGAAGAAACCGTAAACCTGCATGTCGAGGCCGATGGACGCGTGCTGGTCTATACCGCGATGCAGGCCATGGGGCAGGGCATCGAGACCAGTTACGTGCAGATTCTGTCCGAAACGCTGGACATCGATCCCGAAAAGATTGTCATCGTGCAAGGCGACAGCGACATCGGGCAGGGGATTGGCAGCATGGGCAGCCGCTCGCTGTACATCGGCGGCTCCGCCATGCTCACCGCTTCGAAGCAAGCTATCGAAAAAGGCCGTGAACTGGCAGGTGACGCGCTCGAGGCAGCGGGTCAGGACATCGAATACCGCGACGGACAATTCAAGGTTGCCGGTACCGACCTCGGCATCGGGCTGTTTGAACTGGCGGGGAAGCAACCGGACAGACGGATTGCAATTTCGACACTGCAAAAAGTCGACGGTCCGTCCTGGCCGAATAGTTGCCATGTCTGCGAAGTGGAAATCGACCCCGATACCGGCGTCACGCAAATCGTGCGCTACACCACAATGGACGATGTGGGCCGCGTGATCAATCCCTTGATCGTTGCCGGACAAGTGCATGGCGGCATCGCGCAAGCGGTGGGCCAGGCCTTGTTGGAAAATGCGCATTACGATCCGCAGACCGGCCAGCTCATCACCGGTTCGCTGCAGGACTATTGTCTGCCGCGCGCGGACGATCTGCCGAGTTTCAATACCTTTACCGACGAAACGACGCCTTGCAAGATCAATCCGCTGGGCGCCAAGGGAGTCGGCGAGCTTGGCACGGTAGGCGGCACCCCGACTGTCATGAATGCGGTCATCGATGCGTTACGCCCTCTGGGCGTCAGCCAGATTGAAATGCCGGCGACCCCCGAAAAGGTATGGCGCGCGATCAACCAAGCCAAGGCTGCTTAGCTCCGAAAAATTACCTGCGCGCATAAAAAAGCCCCGGATCTTCGGGGCTTTTTGTTTTTCGCGTTGGACGTTTACTTGCTGATTTTGGGCCACAGGTCGGCATTCAGCGTTGCCTGAGCCTTACCGAGCGACATCACCCAATAGAGGCAGCCGATAACGACAGAAAGGGGTCCAATAATCATGATTGCGGCAGTCATGCTTTGTTATCTCCTGATTGTGGTGAAGGACCGCAATTTGTGCGCGGACTAAGCTTGAGCTTGTGGCTCGGGTCCGAATAAGAATCGCGGCGGCGCGCATGATACCTGATTGGCAGGCGGGTGATCAGCCAACGGCCGGAGAACGTGCGAACAGCCGACTTACAACTTTCGAGCTTTGGCGTTCCAGTGGGTTTCCAGATTCTGGATTAATGCAGGACTGAAGTGGCAGTAAGCTTGTTCGCGCGCGTAGGTGGCGAAGTAGCGGCGAAACAGGTCGAGCGGCTCCTGAGTGACCCGAAACGCGCGCCGATTTGACGCCGCACTGACGATGCCCGACCCGGTGAAATTTTGCACGACGCGCTCTATTGCGTTGTCCATTTCTTCCGGCGCGACGATTTCGTTGCAGATGAGCCGGCCTTCCGGACTGTCGCATTCAAGGCGCAGTTCGTACAGGATGGCCTCACGCGCAATGCGCTCACCGGTAAAGCGCGGCAGGCGCATGTTGGCTGCTCCAGGAATGATGCCTTCCTTGCGTGCGGGAAGGGTCATGAATGCTCCGCGTGCCGCCAGAACATAATCCATGGTCAGCAGATATTGGCAATGTCCGCCGATTGCAAACTGCTCCACGACGGCCACCCAAGGTTTTTCTCTGGTCTCGCCGGTGATGTCGTCAGGGGTTATATCTTCCCGTGCCAGGCCGCGGAAAAACTTGTTTACGATGCCAAGGTCGCGCTGCAGGTACCAAATGTACGGAATCTTGCCATAGTACAAGTGCGTCAGATTGATTCCACTGCCGAGCATGCGCCGGCCATCGTATTTACCACCCTGGACGTAATCACCACGCAGCACGCCGATCTGGCTGTGCGGATCCAGGATAGCCAGGTCGACTGCGATTTCCGCCGCGTCGATGGTACTGTCGTCTTCCGCATTCAGATGCCGCGGGTTTTTCTGGATCACGTACGCGGCTTTACCGTGGCGGAATACTTCGGCGGCACCGAGGTCCAGGCGGCCGGTTGTCTCAAATTCCGCAAGCCGATCGATTGCCTCGGGGCGCGGCAATAGCATGGCATGGCACAGATGTGTGCCCGCGCGCTGGTCTGCGAGCACATGGGAAACCAATATTCCCTGATCGATCTCATGACCTTCCTTGTCACGCTGCATGAGCATCAATTCACCATTCACTTGTGCTTGTGTCGGTGTCAGCCCCGGCACGAATTCGGCAGCATCGTAAACAAGTTGCTCTACACGAACAAAGCGCGTCCTGCTGCGCGTAAGACGGTCGTACAACGCGACCGCGTGCGCGGACAAAAAACGCGCGCGCCCTTCGCGGGCCAGACGATGAATACACTGTGCCGCTTCTTCCTGTGCTGCGCTGCGTTTTGTCTTGACCGGCAATTGGGCAAGCAGCGCCGCACTGGTTTGCCAGAACTGCGAATAGCGTATGCAGTCGCCGGAAAAATCACCGACCTCGCCGGGTGATGAAGCAAGCCAGTTTGCGACTGCTTCGTTCGCCAGGTTTGCCTTGAGCAAAGCCTCCGCCGATGCCAGTTCGGGCGATGTTGCCACTTAGTTTCCCTTCAAGTTTTGGGCCGCTTGTCGATCACGCGCGCGGCCTTGCCCTGCGATCGCGGCAAAGTTTCCGGCTCGGCTACGCGGACCTTCGTGGTCACACCGATGAGTCCCTTGATCAGGCGCTCCACTTCTTGCTCGATGTTGGAGCGTGCGGTGGCGGCAAGCGGTCCCGGA
The DNA here is from genome assembly GCA_045810225.1 of Burkholderiales bacterium. Classification (GTDB taxonomy): domain Bacteria; phylum Pseudomonadota; class Gammaproteobacteria; order Burkholderiales; family JACQAP01; genus JACQAP01. Next base: position 5,788 of record JBJMWI010000117.1, on the reverse strand, counting down.
ATTTCCGCACGCCGCTCGACCAGGACGTCAAGTTCATCCAGGTGCCCACCGCGGCTGACTTCAAGCACATAGTGCGGCGAGAGCGCCGGCTGTTGCACGAGTATCTCCTCGATCTGCGATGGAAATACGTTAACGCCGCGGATGATGAGCATGTCATCGCTGCGCCCGGTGACGCGGGCCATACGACGCATGGTTCGCGCGGTCCCGGGCAACAGGCAGGTGAGATCGCGGGTTCGATAACGGATGACTGGCATGCCGACTTTGGTCAGCGAGGTAAATACCAGTTCGCCAGTTGCGCCATCCGGAAGCACTGCTCCCGTGTGCGGGTCGATGATTTCCGGATAAAAATGATCTTCCCAGATGGTCAGCCCGTCGCGTGACTCAATACATTCCGCCGCAACGCCCGGACCAACGACTTCGGATAACCCATACAGGTCCAGTGCCACGATCCCGAAGCAACGTTCCAGTTGCAGCTGCATGCTTTCCGACCATGGTTCCGCGCCAAAGATGCCGACCCTAGGCGATGATTGTGCCGGATCCAGTCCCTGTCGCACGAACTCATCCGCGATGACTAGCAGATACGAAGGTGTGCACATGATGACGTCCGGCTTGAAATCGCAAATCAGTCTGACTTGGCGCTCCGTCATGCCGCCACCCGATGGGATCACCGTCGCGCCGAGGGCCTCCGCTCCGTAGTGCGCACCGAGTCCGCCGGTGAACAGTCCATAACCATAGGCGATATGCACAATGTCGCTGGACTTCACGCCTGCTGCGCGCAGCGAGCGGGCCATTACGGCTCCCCACATCACGATGTCCTGCTTTGTGTAACCTACTACAGTCGGTTTCCCGGTCGTGCCGCTGGAAGCGTGGACCCGAACAATGTCGTGCATCGGCGCCGCAAACATGCCAAACGGGTAGTTCTGGCGCAATTCTGCTTTGGTTGTGAACGGGAAAATCGCCAGGTCGGCAAGCTGTTTCAGATCCTTCGGGTGGACGCGTGCCGCATCGAATGCCGTGCGGTAGTGAGCCACATTTTCGTAGGCGTGCAGCAGGCTCCAGCGCAGACGCTCGAGCTGCAATGCGCGCAGTTCATCGACGCCTGCCTTCTCAATGGGCTCCAGCTGGTCCATTGCTCCCATTGACTTGTTCTCCGCGCCCGGGTATCCAGTTTAATCCTGCAGCAATTGGTTTACGTGCTGCGCAATTGCCAGTGACGCCGTGAGTCCGGGCGATTCGATCCCGTACAGATTGACCAGTCCCGCGATTCCATGATGCTCCGGTCCCTGAATGATGAAGTCTGCCGCCGGCTCCCCCGGGCCGGAAACCTTGGGCCGGATACCGGTGTACCCGGGTTGCAACTGGCCCTGCTTCAGCGCCGGATAGTACTTGCGGATTGCCTCATAGAATAGCGGTTCGCGCGATGTATCGAAGGTGTAGTCGACGCCGTTTATCCACGACACATCGGGGCCAAAGCGAACTTGTCCGGCCAGGTCTATCGTGACGTGTACGCCCAGATGCGCGTGGCTCGCGATTGGATAAACCAGGCGCCTGAAAGGAGGCCTGCCGGACAGCGTGTAGTAGTGCGCTTTGGCGAAATACTGGGGCGGGATGCTGGAAGCAGGAACGCCGTGGAACGAGCGTGCAACGTCCTGCGCGAACAGTCCCGCGGAATTGACGACGCTTCGGCAGGTGATGCTCATGGGCTCGTCTCCGGATACGTCCAGAACGATGCCCTCGCCAGTAATCCTTCCCGATGCTACCCGAGTCTTGAATACCACGGATGCGCCGTGATTCTCGGCATCGCCCTGGTAGGCGAGCATGAGGGCATGGCTGTCGACAATACCGGTGGAGGGCGAGAGAAATCCGGCTTCACATTCCACTGCAGGTTCCAGTTCGCGAAGCGCTTCGCGTGACAGCCAGCAGAGGTCCGTGACGCCATTTGCCTGCGCTTTGTCCACGTAGTTCTGCAGCGTATTGACTTCATCAGGCGTTACTGCAACGACTATTTTCCCAATATTGCTATGCGGCACACCATGCACGCAGCAGTAGTCGTAGAGCAGCTTCTTTCCGGTCACGCATAAGCGCGCCTTCAACGAGCGTTCCGGGTAGTAAAGACCGGCATGGATGACTTCTGAATTGCGCGAGCTGGTATGGGTACCGATGGCATCGGCTGCTTCCAGTATGATGACGTCGCGTCCGGCCATGGCCAGTTCGCGCGCGATGGCAAGACCCACCACACCTGCGCCTATCACGGCACAATCAATTTGTTCCGCCACAATGTTATTTTCCGAAAAGCTATACTAAAAACGGAATACATGTTACCCGAACGCATCCGCGCGCTTGCATGGCCGACTTCTGGAACACCGACTGGCTGAATCGCTCGGAGATTTTCGCGCCGCTACGCGCGGTGGGTGCTAGCCTCCCTGAAATCGGCTGGCCGAATACCGAGATTCTTAATGGACTCGCGACCTCTGCCGGAAGAGTCGTCAATGCCCAGGGTCTGCGCGTTCGCTTCGTCCCGCCGCAAAAAGCAAATGCCTTTGATGAAGCCTTTGAGCCGCGTACCTTTCTAACGGGTGAAGTGCAGGTCCGTCCACTGGATTGGCACGATGTGTTCAACGCATTGGTGTGGATGACATTCCCGACCAGCAAGGCGGTCATTAACGCACGCCACTATGAGTTATTGTCCGGCCAACTATTGTCTGGCGAGTCTTTATCGGGCCAATCGTTAGTAAACGAGCCATCGTTCGGCACGCAAGCCGGCCGCCGGCCGCCCGCGCGTGACGCTTTGACGTTATTCGATGAAGACGGCGTGCTGGTTGCATCAAGCGATGCAGGGTTGCTTCAACTCGTGCGCGAGTTCCGCTGGAAAGAACTATTCTGGAATCGCCGCGACGCGGTCCGATCGAGCATGCGTTTTTTTGTTTTTGGACATGCGCTTTATCAAAAATCCTTGGCACCGTTCATCGGCATGACTGGCAAGGCGGTGTTGTTGCACGTCCCGGCCGACTTTTACCAGCAGTCATTGCAGCGCCAGATCGACGCAGCAGACCGCCTGCTTGCCGTGCATATCTGGGACCGCGAGCGCATGTGCCATGGGCGCGAGTTGTGGCCGTTGCCCATACTTGGAGTGCCGGGATGGTGGGCTGGTAACGAACAGGAAAGCTTTTACGACAACACCGGCTATTTCCGTTCAGGCCGCAACCAAGCGGCGGGTACGGTGAATCAAACCGATTCTTCTACGTAAGCGCTGACCCGATTGCGGCCGTTCTGCTTCGCCCGATACATCGCCTTATCGGCCTTTTCGACGATGATCTCCAGGTTCGGCCCATCATCCGGGTAGCTTGCAATACCTATGCTTACGGTGATGTTGGTATCCCCGCTGCGTACGTCGAATCGCGAACTTTCCACGGCTTTGCGAATGCGTTCTGCCATTTCGAGCGCGCCTGTATTACTGGTCTCGGGCAGCAACAGAATGAACTCGTCGCCACCAAAACGCGCCATGACATCCGAACCCCGCAATTGCTCGCGTATGCTGCGCACCAAGTGCTGCAACAATCGGTTTCCTGATTCGTGTCCGTGCTTGTCATTAACCTGTTTCAAGTTGTCCGAATCGATCATTACTACGGAGAAGGGATGACCATAGCGAACCGACTGCCGGAAAGTCCTTTGCAGCACGGCAGAAAAAGCACGCATGTTGTAGCTGCCAGTCAGCTCGTCGGTATCGGAGACTTGCTTGATCTTGTCCACGGCAAAGCGAATATCGGAGGACAGCATCGTAGTGATATAAGCCACCAGGATCATCGGCGCCGAAATTGCGAGCAGCTCTCCCCAGAACGGCATGGTGAGCGGGGTTTTGGTCTTCGCGTTGTAAACAAAATACATGTAACAGCCAACGATCGTTGTCACCTGGATAGCAGTTGCTACTTTGCCGAAAATGAGCGCGCTCGCGATGATCGGCAGCAGGTACAAGCTGAGCAGCGGGCTGTTAATGCGCCCCGTGTGCCAGACCACCCAGCTGATGAATATGATCATCACCCAGGTTTCAAACATCAGCTTCGAGCGGTTTTCGAGCTTGTAGAAATGAACGTAGTGCAAGCCCAGAATAAAAGCCGCGAAAAAGAAAAGCGCGGTATGGATAGCGACAGCGTCCTCGTACGGGGCACCCACGGCCAGCAGATAAACCAGCACGAGACAGAGCAGCAACCATTCGATTTCCGCGATGGTTCTGGAGAAGCCTTTGAGTTCATCTTGCTCGATGGTCAGGCCGATGCTGGTTTTGGTCAGCATTGGGCCGCCGGTAGGCGGAGTTTCACTTTCGCGGTTCCACATGGTTGTTTACCTTCGCGCAGGTGAATAAGACTAAACGGTTTCCCTGATCAGTACCAGAAGGTTCACCAATGCATTGGAGCAATTAGAACGGCTTCTCGAGTTGCAGCGGCCAGCCGGGAAGTGCACTTGCTTCGACAAAGCATTGCCGCTTGGCTACTTACGCTGCCTCCAGCTCATTCCGACCTCATTGGCATAACGAGAAACGGCGTGGCCGCTAGCTGCCCACATAATTCAACATCAGCTGTCCAGTAATTAGCGACTGCGATCCCGTTGCGCGAACCGTCATGCATCGGTGATTAATTCAAAGCTTTTCCAGTGAAGATTTGCCAGCATTAAGACCCGCAAGTTGACTTGGTCATCGCCAATCCATACACTTAAATTACATATTAGATCAAGTCTAATTACACGATGCTGCGCTGACGTCGGGGTTCGCAGTCAATTCATCCTAAAAGGAGAGACCATCATGAAAGCATTGAAGGGTTCGAAGACAGAAAAGAGTTTGAAGGACGCATTTGCCGGGGAGTCGCAGGCGAATCGGCGCTATCTCTATTTCGCAGCCAAGGCGGATGTGGAAGGACAAAACGATGTTGCGTCCATTTTTCGTTCCACCGCGGAAGGTGAAACCGGTCATGCCCACGGTCACCTGGAATATCTGGAATCGGTAGGCGATCCGGCGACCGGGCTTCCGATTGGTCGTTCACGAGACAACCTCAAAGCCGCTATCGCAGGCGAAACCCATGAGTACACCGACATGTATCCGGGCATGGCGAAGAACGCGCGCGATGAAGGCTTCGATGAAATTGCGGACTGGTTCGAGACGCTTGCAAAAGCGGAGCGTTCGCATGCCAATCGATTCCAGAAAGCTTTGGATGCGCTGACGGACTGAAGCAGCAAGTCTCCGCACGAGTTTAAGAAGCATCTTCCCAGCTTCATTGAAGCTCTGAAGTTGGTTGTTTATTTATTCATTCCAAATGACAGTCCGCGAAGGTTCTCTCGAAGCGCCAACCCGACATCCGATCGACTGGCAGTCCGCCGACTTTTACGATGAGGAAAAAGCGCATGCCGAGATGCATCGGATTTTCGATATCTGTCACGGATGCCGGCGTTGCGTGAATCTTTGCACGGCTTTTCCGACGCTGTTCGATCTCATCGACGAAGGCAAGACCGGTGAACTCGACGGCGTTGAGAGGCGCGATTTCGGCAAGGTCGTCGACAAGTGCTATTTATGCGACATGTGCTACATGTCCAAGTGCCCGTATGTTCCACCCCACCCGTGGAATGTCGACTTCCCGCATGTAATGCTGCGTGCCAAGGCGGTCAAATTCAGAAAAGGCGAAACTATACTGCGCGACAGAATACTCACCAGCACGGATGCCGTCGGCAAACTTGCTTCCATCCCCGTAGTGGTGCAAATAATCAATCTCGCCAACAAGGCGCGTCCCGCACGCACCGTAAT
>JBJMWI010000116.1:0-17125 GCA_045810225.1 Burkholderiales bacterium | reverse complement strand
GTTCCAGGGGTAGTCTGACCAGTCCGGTCGGTTCGTTGCGCTCTTTTACCAGTGCAATGAGCCTCAGTGTTTCCTGATAGGCGCCCAGCAGAATGTGCAGTCCGTTGTCCAATTGCATGCCACGGGCTTCTACTCGGCGCGCGCGACCGCCCAATACTCTGGCGCCTTCCAGAACAGTAACCCGCACGCCGTTGCTTGCAAGTTGCGTGGCTGCTGCCATTCCGGCATAGCCGCCTCCGATAACGGCCACATGTGCCGCTTGTCGCTCTTGTTCGGTCACACGGTTACCCAGGTCCGCCATGCAATCCAGAGTTTTCGCAGCGGGGTAAGCGAAGTGCGCTGGTTCAAAACATTGCAACCGCCGATGCGTATTTCTTCCAGGGTCTTTTGGTAGATTGCCGCCATCACCAGTCCGGGACGTTGTGATTTGCGATCCTGCTCGGGCAGCAACGCGTAGGCGCGGCGGTAATAGTCCTGTGCTCTGTCAATCTGGAATTCGATCAGGCGATGCAGCGCTGGCCCATCATGCAGGTGAATGATGTCGGTGGCCGACAGACCGAACTGGGCTAACTCGTCGAGCGGCAGGTAAACGCGGCCACGGCGCGCGTCCTCGCCCACGTCGCGAATGATATTGGTGAGCTGGAACGCCGTACCGAGGTTTTCGGCATAGTTCAGTGTGCCGGCATCGCGATAGCCGAATATCTCGGCGGCCATCAACCCAACTACTCCGGCTACGCGATGACAATAGGATTGCAGTGTGGCGAAATCCGGATAGCGGTTATAGCGAAGGTCCATTTCCATGCCATCGATGATTTCCTGAAACTGTTCTTGCGGAAGATTGAAGTTCCGGATTACCGGAATGAGTGCCTGGGCGACCGGGTGCTGCGCGGATCCTGAAAAACTCCCGGCAATTTCCTTGCGCCACCAGGCAAGCTTGGTGCGCGCCAGATCGACTTCGTTGCATTCGTCGACTACGTCGTCCACCTCCCGGCAAAAAGCGTACAGGGCAGTTATCGCGAGGCGGCGCTCCGGTGGCACGAACAGAAAACTATAGTAGAAGCTTGAGCCGCTCCTTGCCGCTTTGTCCTGGCAATATTGTTCCGGCGTCATCGGTAGGCCACTAAGGAACGGTAAAGCATCAGCGGCCAGTCAAATGCCCGAAGTACCGGTCGATCCCGGAACACGTCTCCGCGGGCAGCCCGCAACTTTTCCAGAACGCGGTTTCCTCCCATGACGATCATGCGCAATTCAAGCCCGATGCGCCCGGGCAAGATACGCCCGAGTGGTGCACCGGCCAGCAGCATTTTCCGCGTACGGTCAATCTGGAATAACATCAGGTTGCACCAGTTGCTATTAGCCTCTCCATTCGCTATCTGCGCTTCGGTCACGGAGTATTCTGCCATTTCATCAACCGGCAGATAAATTCTGTGCTTGCGAAAGTCAATTGCGACGTCCTGCCAAAAATTAATCAACTGCAGACTTGAGCAGATGTCATCTGACCAGATGAGGTTGCACTGATCGGTCGCTCGATAGAGATGCAGCATCAATCGACCCACGGGATTAGCGGACCGCCTGCAATAGTCCATCAATTCGCGAAAGTTCGCGTAACGCGTTTTGATGACATCCTGGGAAAAAGCGGACAGCAGATCCCTGAACAAACCGATTGGAAGCTCGAATTGGTCGATGACCTGAGCCAGGTCAGCGAACAAGGGAACCAACGGCGTCGTTCCGGCTTCGATCAAATCGAGTTGCTGCGCGAATCCTGCAAGCTTCGCCAGCCTTACAGGGGCGGGAAAGTCTCCTTCGTCGGCAAAATCATCTGCCTGCCGGGCAAAGGCGTAGATCAACTGCACCGGACGCCGCAGTCGTATCGGCAGCAGAAGGGAGGCGACGGGGAAATTCTCGTAATGATTCTGCGCCATCGAGATAGTAAGCAGTACAGAAAGTTGGGTCTGCAAAGACGCAGGCGCCACGGCGCTTTGGATGACGGCGCGGGGGCATTATATTAGAATGCCCCCAGCGCGAGAGTGGCGGAATTGGTAGACGCACCAGATTTAGGTTCTGGCGCCGAAAGGCGTGAGAGTTCGAGTCTCTCCTCCCGCACCAGAACCGCGCTGAAGTCCCGGATTCACGTCTACGCTTACCAACCGGAAGAACGATTTGATGCAAGCCAACCTGGAAACCCTGAGCTCACTCGAAAGACGTCTGTCAGTCACACTGCCGCTCGACAAGGTCAACACTGAAGTCGCGTCCCGGCTTAAGCGCCTGGCCTCTACCGTAAAGCTCCATGGCTTCCGGCCCGGAAAAGTGCCCATGAAGATCGTGGAGCAACAGTTCGGCGGACAGGTGAGGCAAGAAGTGCTGGGAGATGCCGTGCAGCGCAGCTTCGGAGAAGCGGTAAAGGAAAAAAACCTGCGCGTCGCTGGATATCCGCGCATTGAATTCAAGCCGGGTGAAACGCCTGCGGACACGCTGGAATATATCGCCACGTTCGAGATCTATCCGGAAGTTTCCCTCGGCGAGCTGGCGCAAATCAAAATCGAGCGACCTCTAGTCGATATCAACGATACAGAAGTAGACAAGACGATCGAAATCCTGCGCAAGCAGCGTACCCACTATCACGCGGTTCAGCGCGGCGCCCGCCAGGGCGACCAGGTGCGCATCGACTATCGCGGTACGATTGCGGGGGAGTCCTTCGATGGTGGCACGGGTACAGACCAGAAGGCGCTGCTTGGCGGCGGCCAGCTGCTTGCCGACTTCGAGAAAAACCTTATCGACATGAAGGCCGGGGAGCATCGTGAATTCACTCTGCGCTTTCCAGACGACTACCACGGCAAGCAAGTAGCCGGAAAAGAGGCGCATTTTGAAGTACACCTGAAGGAAGTAGAGGAGCCGCACGTGCCAGAGGCGGATGCCGAGTTCGCCAAAGCCATGGGTATTGCGGATGGCGATCTCGTGAAAATGCGGGCAGACGTAAAGGCTAATCTGGAGCGTGAGGTGAAAAGCCGGGCGAACAAGAGGGTCAAGGACCAGGTCATGAAGGGCTTGCTCGATACGGCGAAGGTTGAGGTGCCGCGCGCGCTACTCGATATGGAAATCGAGCGCTTGATGCAGAGCATGCGTCACGATCTGGAACAAAGAGGGCTTAAGCCCGATCAGATGCCGATTCCCAAAGAGGCATTCGAGCCAGAGGCAATTCGGCGGGTCAGCTTGGGATTAATTCTTGCGGAGCTGGTGAAAATGCATCAACTTAGCGCCAAGCCGGAGCAGATCAAGGCCGTGGTGCAGGAATATGCCCAGAGTTATGAAAAGCCGGAAGAGGTGGTGCGATGGTACTACCAGCAACCCGAGCGGCTGCGGGAAGTGGAATCGATCGTGCTCGAGGACAACGTAGTGCAATGGACGCTGTCGAACGCAAAGGTCGAAGCAAAGCCGACCGATTTCGATGACTTAATGGGGAACGCACAATGATGACAATGCATGATCGTTTGTATGCCGAACCGCAGGGGCTGGGGCTGGTGCCCATGGTCATCGAGCAAAGCGGCCGCGGGGAACGCGCGTACGATATCTATTCTCGCCTGCTCAAGGAGCGTGTCGTTTTCCTGGTCGGTCCGGTCACCGAGATGACGGCGAATCTGATTGTGGCGCAGTTGCTTTTTCTCGAATCCGAAAATCCCGAGAAAGATATATCGTTTTACATTAATTCACCGGGCGGATCGGTATCCGCCGGCTTGGCGGTGTACGACACCATGCAATTCGTGAAGCCGGATGTCAGCACATTATGCGTCGGCCAGGCTGCCAGCATGGGGGCGTTCCTGCTTGCCGCCGGAACCAAGAACAAGCGTTTCGCTCTGCCCAATTCCCGCGTCATGATCCATCAGCCGATGGGAGGGTTTCAGGGACAGGCTTCAGATATCGAGATTCACGCGCGAGAGATTCTCTATCTGCGCGGACGGCTCAATGAATTGATGGCAAAGCATACGGGACAGAGCGTCGAGACCATCGAGCGCGATACGGACCGCGATAACTTTCTAAGCGCCGAAGATTCGGTAAAGTATGGCTTGGTCGACAAGGTGTTGCTGAGCCGCAGTGAAACTGCGGCCGCCGCCGCGGTGGCGTAAGATTCGGGCTAACGGCGCAAACGGAACGGCCGTTTATTTACGGCACAGTGGCTTGATGAAAGGCAGATATGGCTGAGAAACCAGGCGGTGAGAAGCTTCTCTATTGCTCCTTCTGTGGCAAGAGCCAGCATGAGGTTCGCAAGCTGATCGCCGGGCCGTCGGTTTTCATTTGCGATGAGTGCATCGAGCTCTGCAACGATATCATCCGCGAGGAAAGCCACGCAGAAACCACTGGCAAGGGCGTCAAATCGGACCTTCCAGTTCCACACGAAATCCGGGAAAGCCTCGACCAGTACGTCATTGGGCAGGACATCGCAAAAAAAATCCTGTCAGTCGCCGTTTACAATCACTACAAACGCCTGAAGACAGTGCAGAAGAAGGACGACGTCGAACTCGCCAAGAGCAATATTCTTCTGATTGGTCCTACCGGGTCGGGCAAGACGCTATTGGCGCAGACGCTTGCGCGATTGCTTAATGTGCCGTTTGTAATGGCCGATGCAACGACGCTGACTGAAGCTGGTTATGTCGGTGAAGATGTTGAGAACATTATTCAAAAGCTGCTGCAGAAGTGTGATTACGATGTCGAAAAGGCCCAGCGTGGCATCGTTTATATCGACGAGATTGACAAGATTTCCCGCAAGTCTGACAACCCTTCAATTACTAGGGACGTATCCGGTGAGGGCGTACAGCAGGCTTTGTTGAAGCTGATAGAGGGAACCATTGCTTCGGTGCCGCCACAAGGCGGTCGCAAGCACCCGAATCAGGAATTCGTGCAGGTCGACACGACAAACATCCTGTTCATATGCGGAGGCGCTTTCGACGGGCTGGACAAGATAATTCGCGCGCGTTCCGACAAAGGTGGCATCGGTTTTGGTGCCGAAGTTAAAAGCAAGGACAACCGCAAGGACATTGGCGCGGTGCTTCGCGGTGTGGAACCGGAAGATCTCATCAAGTACGGGCTGATTCCTGAGTTCGTGGGCCGGCTACCGGTCGTCGCGACCCTGGATGAACTTGACGAAGCTGCGCTTATCCAAATACTGACTGAGCCGAAAAACGCCCTGCTCAAGCAGTATCAGCGCATGTTCAGCATGGAAGGGGTCGAACTGGAAGTACGGACCGAAGCACTAAAAGCGGTGGCTTTCAAGGCATTAGCGCGGCGCACCGGCGCGCGCGGTTTGCGTTCTATTCTGGAACATGTCTTGCTCGACATCATGTACGACTTACCCTCGTTGAATAACGTTGAAAAGGTCGTCGTGGATGAAGGCATGATAAAAGGTGATGCTCAGCCTATACTGCTGTACTCCGATCAGCCTAAGGTTGCCGGTTCTGCTTGAATCAATGCGGATATCGCGGCCTGCTGCAGGCATCTGTTCGAAACAAACCAACGTAGTAAGGGTTACCGGCCCGGTTGAAATGACCAGTCCGTCCCCCAACCTTGAACGTATCGATGCCACTTTGGGTGACCAATGACATATTCCGAATCTACCGAGAGCTCTGTTAACTACCCGCTTCTGCCGCTACGGGATGTGGTGGTATTCCCACACATGGTCATCCCGCTGTTCGTGGGGCGCCCGAAGTCCATCAAAGCGCTCGAAACCGCCATGGAATCGGGCAAGAGTATTTTGCTGGTAGCGCAAAAGTCCGCAGCCAAGGACGAGCCTTCTCCCGAAGATCTCTACGACATCGGAAGCATTGCCAACATTCTGCAAATGCTCAAGCTTCCGGATGGCACTGTGAAGGTACTGGTTGAAGGCGTGCAGCGTGCACGCGTGGTCGGCGTCCGGGACGAAAAAAGTCATTACGTAGCCGAAGCCGTGCCCATCCCGGCCGATGCCATCGAATCCACGGAAGTGGAAGCGATGCGCCGCGCCATGCTGACGCAATTCGACCAGTACGTAAAACTCAACAAAAAAATTCCGCCCGAGATCCTGACCTCCTTATCAGGAATCGATGAGCCAGGCCGGCTTGCCGACACCGTTGCGGCTCACCTGCCGCTGAAGCTCGATCAAAAGCAGGCGGTGTTGGAAATGTTCGAAGTCAAGAAACGCCTGGAACATCTGCTATCGCTAATGGAGGCGGAACTCGACATTCTGCAGGTCGAGCGGCGCATTCGCGGGCGCGTCAAGCGCCAGATGGAAAAGAGCCAGCGTGAGTATTACCTCAACGAACAGGTAAAGGCCATCCAGAAAGAACTCGGCGACATGGAAGAAGGCGCCGATCTGGACGAGATGGAAAAACGCGTCAAAGCGGCGCATATGCCCAAGGAAGCCAGGGCCAAGGCCGAGTCCGAACTCAAAAAGTTGCGATTGATGTCGCCGATGTCTGCGGAAGCAACCGTCGTTCGTAACTACATCGAAACGATGGTCGGCTTGCCGTGGAAAAAGAAAAGCAAGATCAGCAACGATCTGATCAAGGCGCAGGAAGTGCTGGACGCGGACCACTACGGGCTGGAAAAAGTAAAGGAACGCATCGTCGAGTACCTCGCGGTACAGCAGCGGGTTGAAAAGCTGAAAGCCCCGATACTGTGCCTGGTCGGGCCGCCGGGGGTAGGCAAGACTTCGCTTGGCCAGTCGATCGCCCGTGCGACGAATCGCAAGTTCACGCGGATGTCTCTCGGCGGTGTAAGGGATGAAGCGGAAATTCGCGGCCATCGGCGCACCTACATCGGCTCCATGCCCGGCAAGCTGTTGCAGAACATGTCGAAAATTGGGGTGCGCAATCCGCTGTTCCTGCTCGATGAGGTTGACAAGATGGGACAGGACTTCCGCGGCGACCCGGCATCCGCGCTGCTCGAAGTGCTGGATCCCGAGCAGAACGACAAGTTCGTCGATCACTATATTGAGGTCGAGTACGACCTCTCGGATGTCATGTTCGTGGCCACCGCCAATACCATGAACATTCCGGCGCCGCTGCTGGATCGCATGGAAGTGATCCGTCTGTCTGGTTACACCGAGGACGAGAAGATCAACATTGCCATGCGCTATCTATTGCCCAAGCAGGTGAAGAACAATGGGCTGCGGGAAGGCGAGATCGGAGTGTCGGAAACTGCGATACGCGATATCGTGCGTTACTACACGCGCGAAGCGGGCGTGCGCAGCCTGGAACGTGAAATCTCGAAAATCTGTCGCAAGGTCGTCAAATCGCTGTTGACCAAAAAGCGCGAGACGCGGGTCATGGTTTCCGCTCGCAACCTGGATCACTACCTGGGTGTACGCCGTTTCACCTACGGACTGGCAGAGCAAAACAATCAGGTTGGACAAGTAACAGGCTTGGCATGGACGGAAGTAGGCGGCGAATTGCTGACCATTGAGGCCGTCGTGATGCCCGGCAAGGGCAACATCCAACGCACTGGTTCGCTCGGAGATGTCATGAAGGAATCGGTCGAGGCGGCGCGTTCGGTCGTTCGTTCGCGTGCGGCGCGTCTGGGTATCAAGGATGACGTTTTCGAAAAAAGCGACATCCATGTGCACGTTCCGGAAGGTGCCACACCCAAGGATGGTCCGTCGGCGGGTATCGCAATGACGACGTCTCTCGTCTCAGCTCTGACTGCCATCCCGGTCAGGGCGGAGGTCGCGATGACCGGTGAAATCACGTTGCGCGGCGAGGTTCTGGCCATTGGCGGACTGAAGGAGAAACTGTTGGCAGCGCATCGCGGCGGCATCAAGACCGTGCTCATTCCGGAAGAGAACGTCAAAGATTTGACCGAAATACCGGATAACGTGAAAAATCGCCTGGAGATCCATCCGGTTAAATGGATAGATCAGGTGCTGGAATTTGCCCTTGAACGCGCGCCCGAGCCGCTGCCGGAAAAGACTGAGCCGGTTGCGATTCCGAAAGTAGACACAAGCGAAGCGGTTGGCGCCGTAAAGCACTGAATCACGCCGCGCAAGAAAACGGGAATGCCAAAAGCATTCCCTTTTTTTTTGCCATTCATAAGCCGCATTGGCGGCAATACCTCGAACCTTGCTTGACACGCTGAATTTCCACTTGCTATAAAGCAGGTCCGGGGAATACAACACAAAAAAATCTCCTGTTCATTGGCCAATTCAAACTTTCTAGCAACACAATGAAAACGCGAAAGGGGATGCGTAGTGAATAAATTCGAACTCATTGAGGCCATAGCGAAGTCTGCCGATATATCAAAGGCGGCCGCCGGCCGCGCACTGGATGGCGCGGTGTCTGCAATCCAGGTTTCGCTGAAAAAAGGGGGGATGGTGACTCTGGTTGGCTTTGGTACCTTCTATGTCGGTAAACGCGCCGCTCGCAGTGGGCGCAATCCGCGGACCGGTGCCGCAATCAAGATCAAGGCTGCGAAAGTCCCCAAGTTCCGCGCTGGCAAAGCCCTGAAGGATGCAGTAAACTAGCGCGCTTTGTTAAGCCGCATCCGGCAACGAATCAACGGGAAGTACGGGACAAGAACATGCAGCCGGCAAAAGCAATTCGGGTCGGCGCACCGGGTGCTTAGCTCAGTTGGTAGAGCGTCGCCCTTACAAGGCGAATGTCGGGGGTTCGAGCCCCTCAGCACCCACCAGCGGAACTTAACGTGCAGGATGAGGGAGTGGTAGTTCAGTTGGTTAGAATACCGGCCTGTCACGCCGGGGGTCGCGGGTTCGAGTCCCGTCCACTCCGCCAAGACCAATCACCGGCGAACAAGCGTTCGCCTTTTTCATTTGATGCAAGGCACCGGGTTGATCTCCGCAAATTCGAATCGAGCATTACTCTTTCCGATGATGTGACTTAACATTGGACCGCAAACATGTACGATTTTGTCTATAAGCACAAACGCTGGCTGCAGATTGCGCTGCTGGTACTGATTGTTCCGCCGTTCGCGCTGTTCGGTATCGATTTTTATTTTCGCAATACTGATGCCGGAGGATCGCTCGCCAAGGTCGGAGACGTCCGCATTTCCGAGACTGAGTATTCGCAGGCGCTTCGCCAGGCGCAGGACAAAATGCGCGAGATGATGCGCAACAATCCCGATCCCTCGCTGCTGAATAGCCCGCAGCTCAAAGAGTCCGTCCTGAACGAACTGATCGAACGAAAGATCACGCTTTCGCATGCCGCGAAAGCTGGCATGACGATCTCGGACTCGGAACTGCAAAAAATGATTGCCGGTGTGGATGCTTTCCATGACGAGTCGGGCAAGTTTTCCCGTGAGCGTTATCGTCAATTGCTGCAAGGGCAGGGTATGACTCCGGCAGCGTTCGAATACCAGGTGCGGACCAATGTCATGCTGGAGCAACTTCGCAACGCCTATTCCGGTTCCGCGATTGTTCCGGAAGCCGTCGCCGATCGCTTGCTCAGGATACGGGAGCAGGAAAGAGAAGTGAGCCAGGTTCTGTTCAACCCGGCTGATTACCGCAAGCAAGTAAAAATATCCGATGCTGATGCGGAAAAATACTACACAGAGCACAAAGCAGACTTTGTGGTGCCCGAACGCGTCAAGGTTGAATTCGTGGTGTTATCCCTCGAGTCCTATCAGCGCACCATTCAGGTCACTGACGAAGAGATCAAGAAATACTATCTGGAGAATCAGAGCCGCTACCAGACTCCGGAAGAGCGACGCGCTAGCCACATCTTGATCGCCGTGCCCGGCAATGCGAGCCCGGAAGAAAAGGCCAAAGCCAAAGCACTTGCCGAAGATGTACTCAAGCAGGTGAAAGCGAATCCAAAAAAATTCGCGGAGCTTGCGGCGAAATATTCAAAAGATCCGGGGTCAGCAGAGAAGGGCGGTGACCTTGGTTTCTTTGGCCACGGACTCATGGTCAAGCCATTCGACGACGTTGCTTTTTCGATGAAGGTAGGTGAAATCGCCGGGCCGGTTGAAACACAATATGGGTATCACATCATCCGGCTAGATGCCATCAAGCCGGTGCAGACGACGCCACTCGAAGCCGTCAAGGCGAAGATAGTGGAAGAAATCCGCAAGCCCAAGGTTGCCAAGGCGTTTGCAGAGGCAGCGGACAATTTCAATAATCTGGTGTATGAACAGTTTGATAGCCTGCAACCCGCAGCGGATACGTTGAAGCTGACTTTGCAGAAGAGCGATTGGATAAGCCGCGCAGGTGGCAATCAGAATCCATTGCTCAACAACGACAAGTTACTGGCTGCCTTGTTTTCCGATGAGGTGCTCAAGAACAAGCACAATACGTCGGCGATCGAAGTACAGCCAAATATGCTGCTGGCCGCACGCGTGATCGATCACAAAGCGCCTGAAAGTTTGCCTTTCGATCAGGTACGCAAGGACATCATCCAGAATTTGACGGATCAGGCTGCCACTCAGCTTGCCGAGACATCGGGCCGTGCCGCACTCGAAAATCTCAAGAAGGGCGAACCTGTCGCACTGAAATGGTCTACTCCACAGACAGTCACGCTGCAGAAACGACAAGGCTTGCATCCCGAAGCCGCACAGTCAGTCTTCGGATTGGATACGAGCAAGCTTCCCGCCTATACCGGTGTGCCGGTGTCGCAGGGCCGGTTCGTGATCTACCGGGTGACTAAGGTCAAAGACCCCGCCGGAACCACGCCCGAGCAACGAAAAGCATTGGCGAAGCAATTGACCCAAATGCTGGGGCAGGAGCAGTACCTTGCGTATCTTGCGAGCTTGCGCGAACGGGCCGACGTCAAGATAGACAAGAAGAAACTGGAACAGGGTTCCTGACCCGCAGCAATCCACCAGACTTCCCGCGTGTTTATTCGATCTGCCCGACCGCGGTCGTATTGAATCCTGCATCGACGTAGGTAATTTCTCCGGTCACGCCACTGGCCAGATCACTGCACAGGAATGCGGCTACGTTGCCGACTTCATCAATGGTGACGTTGCGCCGCAATGGCGCCTGCTTTTCGGACAAGGCCAGCAATTTGCCGAAATTGCCGATGCCAGCTGCGGCCAGTGTCTTGATCGGGCCAGCGGAGATTGCGTTTACCCGGATGCCCTTGGGACCCAGACTTTGCGCCATGTAACGCACATTCGCTTCCAGGCTTGCCTTCGCGAGCCCCATCACGTTATAGCTCGGGAAGGACCGCTCCGCGCCGAGGTAAGTCAGTGTCAAAAGCGCGGCGTCGCGTCCCTGCATCATGGGTAGTCCGGCTTTGGCCAGCGCGGCGAAGCTGTATGAGCTGACGTCGTGCGCAATGCGAAACGCTTCCCGGCTTACTGACTCCAGATAGTCGCCGGCAAGGGCCTCGCGCGGCGCGAACGCAATCGAATGTACGATACCGTCGAGTCCGTCCCACTCTGTTTTGAGCGACTCGAACAATGTGTCGATTTCCTTGTCGATGGCAACATCGCACGGAAGCACGAGTTTGCTGTCAAATTCGGCAGCAAGTTCAATCACACGGTCTTTTACGCGTTCGCCCTGATAGCTGAACGCAAGTCTGGCTCCCTCGCGCCTCATGGCTTTGGCGATGCCATATGCGATGGAGCGACTGCTGAGCAAACCGGTGATCAGGATATTTTTGTTCTGTAGCAATGCCATGTCATTTTCCTTTTGGGGTCCCGGCATTATAGCCAAACACCTTTGCGCGCCCGCATATGTTCCCAATACGGGCAACTACGGGCCCCGATTCCGTTACACTTCCCCAAAATGAAGGTTCTATTAATCATCGCGGCGTTGTCCATGACCGCATGGCTGGGCGGCTGCCGCGGGGCATGGAACGATCCGTATCCCGCACGCGACGCCGGCAAGAACATCCTCTATTCCTCGTTTTCAGAGCGGCCCAAGCATCTTGATCCGGTGCAGTCCTATGCCGAAAACGAGGCGGTGTTCACCGCGCAGATCTACACGCCGCCGCTGCAATACCACTACCTCAAGCGGCCGTACGAACTGGTTCCGTTGGCTAGCACCGAGGTGCCGCGTCCTACCTTCTACGATGCCGCAGATCGGCCGTTGCCGGAGACTGCACCCGGCGCCAAGGTTGCTTATAGTCTTTACGAAGTTCACATCAAACCTGGCATCCAGTATCAGCCGCATCCGGCTTTCGCCAAGGACGACAGCGGTAACTACCGCTATCACGGATTGAAGCGCGAGGACCTCAAGAATATTTACGAACTGCGCGATTTCAAGTACAGCGGCACTCGTGAACTGGTGGCAGATGACTACGCTTTCCAGATCAGGCGGCTTGCGCATCCCAAACTTCACTCTCCGATTTTCGGCCTGATCAGTGAATATATTATTGGCCTGAAAGATTACGCGGCCAAACTGCAGCAGGCGGCAAAGACCACGGCGCCGGATGGCTATCTCGATCTCATGCAGTTTCCGCTGGATGGTGTGCAACTCGTCGACAAATATACGTATCGCATAAAGCTTAAAGGGAAATATCCGCAATTTGTCTATTGGCTTGCCATGCCTTTTTTTGCGCCTGTGCCTTGGGAAGCCGAGCGCTTCTACTCGCAGCCGGGGATGAGTGAAGGCAAGAATCTATCTCTTGATTGGTATCCGGTGGGTACCGGGCCGTACATGCTGACGATGCATGACCCGAACCGTTTGATGGTTCTGGAGCGCAATCCGAATTTCGCCGGTGAAGCGTATCCCACGGAAGGCGAAGAGGGTGACCAGGCAGCGGGACTGCTTGACGATGCCGGCAAGATGATGCCGTTCATCGACCAGGCCGTGTTCAGTCTGGAAAAGGAAAGCATCCCCTACTGGAATAAGTTCTTGCAGGGTTATTACGATGCTTCTGGCATTACATCGGACAGTTTTGACCAGACCGTGCAAATAACGCCGAGCGGGGACGTCACCCTTGCTGATGAAATGCGCAAGCAGGACATCCGTCTGCAGACATCCGTGGCGACGTCAATCATGTATATGGGGTTCAATATGCTGGACCCGGTTGTTGGTGGCGATTCCGAGCGCACTCGCAAGCTGCGCCAGGCCATCTCCATCGCAATCGACCAGGAAGAATTCATTTCCATATTTACCAACGGGCGAGGCATCCCAGGACAAGGCCCGATTCCCCCGGGCATATTCGGCCATCGTGAAGGCCAGGAGGGCGTAAATCCATACGTCTACGACTGGGTCAACGGCAAGCCGGAGCGTAAGTCTGTGAAGTACGCGAAGCAGCTTCTGGCGGAAGCGGGTTACCCGGATGGAATGGACAAGGCGAGCGGCAAGCCGTTGGTCATCTACTTTGACACGACTTTGACGGGAGTCGGGGGAAAATCGCGAATTGACTGGCTGGCAAAGCAGTTCCAAAAAATTGACCTGCAGATGGTAGTCCGCAACAGTGATTACAACCGGTTCCAGGACAAGATTCGAAGAGGGACCGCGCAACTGTTCTTCTTCGGTTGGAATGCAGATTATCCGGATCCGGAAAACTTTCTGTTTCTATTTTACGGAGCGCAGTCCCGCATCAAGGGTGGCGAGAATGCCGCAAATTATCAAAATGCGGAGTTCGATCGAATGTTCGAACGCATGCAAGTCATGGCAAATGGACCGGAGCGCCAGGCCCTGATCGACCGCATGGTGGATACGCTGCGCCATGATGCGCCCTGGGTTTACATGCTCTATCCAAAAGACTATACGCTGGCTCATGCCTGGGTTCACAACCGCAAGCCGAACAAGATGGCAAACAACGGCCTGAAGTACCAGCGTATTGATGCGAAGCTGCGCGAGCAGAAGCGCCGGGAATGGAACCATCCGGTGGTTTGGCCGATTGCCTTCTTAATTGCGGCGCTGGCGCTGTCTATCGTGCCGGCAGTTAGGTCTTACCGCCGCCGTGAGCGCGCGAGCGGCAAGATGCAAACAGCGTGAGGCCGCAGCGATGATCAGCTATCTGGTGCGCCGCATTCTGTATGCGATTCCGATCCTGATCGGCGTGAACCTGTTGACCTTCCTTCTGTTCTTCGTGGTTAATTCGCCGGACGATATGGCTCGCATGCAACTGGGTCAAAAACGGGTCAGCGACGAAGCAGTGTTGAAATGGAAGCAGGAAAGGGGCTACGACAAGCCGCTGCTGTTCAATGCGCCCGCAAATGGCGCGGCAAAGTTGAGCAACACAATATTTTTCGAAAAGTCTGTGCCGCTGTTTTGGTTCAATTTCGGTCATGCCGAAGACGGCCGCGACATTGCGCATGAAATCCGCCGCAGGATGATGCCCAGCCTTGCGATCGCGCTCCCGGTATTTGTCGTGGGAATGTTGTCCTATATCACTTTTGCGTTGCTGATGGCTTTTTTTCGCGCAACCTATATCGATTATCTGGGCGTCCTGCTGTGCATCGTGGCCATGTCAGTATCAGGATTGTTCTACATCATTGGAGGTCAGTATCTCATCAGCAAGCTGTGGAACCTCGTACCGATTTCCGGCTACGCGAGCGGCTTGAACGCCTGGAAATTCCTGGTGTTGCCAGTGGTGATCGGCGTTATCGGTGGAACTGGTGCCAGCGCACGCTGGTATCGGACCATTTTCCTGGAAGAAATCAATCGCGATTATGTTCGCACCGCTCGTGCCAAAGGGTTATCGGAATGGCGCGTGCTGTTCCGGCATGTATTGCACAACGCAATGATTCCCATCTTGACCGGAGCGGTTGTCGCTATCCCGTTACTTTTTTTAGGCAGCCTGATCACCGAATCATTCTTCGCCATTCCCGGCCTGGGCAGTTACACCATCGATGCAATTAACAATCAGGACTTCGCCGTGGTCCGCGCAATGGTCTTTCTCGGATCGGTGCTGTACATCGTCGGGCTGATCCTGACTGATATCTCATATACGGTCGCCGACCCGAGGATCCGCTTGCAATGACTCTGCCGTTCAAGCCCGTTATCCTGACCACGGACGCCCTGGTGTTCCTGCTGCTTGCAGTCGTGGCCCTGTCGGCCTGGTACATCAGCAGGCACGAACATCTGCGCGCTCCGTGGAAAAAGGTGGGTCACAGCCGCAGCGGCATGATAGCCGCTGTCATCCTGCTGGCGTTCGTGGCAGTCGGTTTGCTCGATTCTTTTCATTTCAGGAACCGTCTTGGGAATGATACGGCGACGGCCAACTCAAACTTCGCTGTGGATGTCACATCATTGTTCGATGTTATTGCGGCTCCGCTCAAAAGCAGACAGGAAAAAACTTATTCAGCCCCGCTGTCGGCGTACCTGTTTGCCAAAGAGACTGTGGAACTGCCAGACGGAACCGAAGCACGCCTGTTCCCGCGCTTGACCTATGGCGGCGCACATTTGAAAGATCCCGATACTGAACGCGAAAGCGATATCGTGAGGCGTACAGGAGCAGGGGTCGCAGTCGCAGTATTGGTCTGGGGGGCGTTCCTGCTGTGCCTGACGCTCTGGTTGGCACGGCGGAACAAGCTCGATTTCCGCAATACCTGGACTTCAATGTGGCGCGGACAGACGGCCATCCCATGGCGCGAAATGGCGGTGACCACAGGGCTGCTGTTGCTGATTTTTGTGCCTTTGGCGATGCTGTCGACCAAGTACCACGTACTCGGGACCGATAAGGTCGGGCAGGATGTTTTCTATCTGACGCTGAAGAGCATACGAACCGGCCTGGTCATCGGCACACTGACCACGCTGGTCATGCTTCCGTTCGCGTTGTTTCTCGGCATTGTTGCCGGCTACCTCAGGGGCTGGGTAGATGACGTCATTCAATATTTGTATACCACGCTCAATTCCATTCCGGGCGTGCTGCTGATCGCGGCGTCTGTCCTGATTTTGCAGGCGTTTCTGGATCGCCATCAGGACTGGTTTCAAACGGCGAGCGAGCGGGCAGATGCGAGGCTGTTCGTGTTATGCATGATCCTCGGTGTAACCAGCTGGACGGGCCTGTGCCGGCTGCTGCGCGGTGAATCGCTCAAACTCCGCGAGCTTGATTACATTCAGGCGGCACGCGCATTCGGAGTATCGGACTTACGCATCATCGCCCGCCATATTTTGCCGAACGTAATGCATATCGTGCTTATTGCGATTGTCATGGACTTCAGCGGGCTGATTCTTGCCGAAGCAGTCCTGTCATACGTCGGCGTTGGTGTGGACCCGAGCACCAACAGCTTTGGCACCATGATCAATGCCGCGAGAATGGAAATGGCGCGAGACCCGATGGTCTGGTGGTCGCTTGCCTCGGCATTCGCGTTCATGCTCATGCTGGTTCTGTCGGCCAACCTGTTTTCCGATGCGGTGCGCGATGCATTTGATCCCCGCATCCGCGGACGGGCCATGACGCCTGGCTTCCTTTCCAAGTACTTGCCCTCAAGCCGTACCAGTTAAATGAAGACCACGTCCGCGCTGCTTGAAGTCGAGAACCTGCATACATGGCTGTCGGGCAACGAAGGTACGGTACGCGCTGTGGATGGCGTGTCTTTTTCAGTGGCAAAAGGTGAAACCTTTGCACTGCTGGGGGAATCCGGTTGCGGAAAGTCCATGACGGCGCTTTCGATCGCACGTCTGTTGCCAGACTCCGGCCGGATCATCTCGGGGAGCGTGCGGCTCGATGGAGAAGACTTGTTGCAACTCCGGGAATCCGCCATGCGCGACGTGCGCGGTAGCAAGATCGGCATGATTTTCCAGGAGCCTGGCACGAGCCTCAATCCGGTCATGACGGTCGGTGCGCAAATCGGCGAAGTGCTCTCGCAGCACACAGACTTGCGCGGTAGTACCTTGCGCAAGAAAGTGTTCGACTTGCTCGATGCAGTCGGGCTGCCGGATGCTAAAAGCCGGGTGCACGAATATCCATTCCAGCTTTCCGGCGGCATGAAGCAGCGCGTCATGATTGCCATTGCGCTTGCGTGCGAGCCGCGACTGCTGATTGCAGATGAACCAACCACTGCACTGGACGTAACCATCCAGGCCCAGGTGTTGGCTCTGTTACGCGATCTGCAAAAGAACATGGGCATGTCGATATTGCTCATTACGCATGATCTCGGCGTAGTTTCGGAAATGGCGCATCACGTCGCTGTCATGTATGCGGGCGAGATCGTCGAATCAGCGCCGCGTGAGCAGTTTTTCCGCAAACCGGCACATCCATACTCCCGGAAATTGTTTGCGTCCTTGCCTGACCGGCAAGCC
>JBJMWI010000115.1:0-3991 GCA_045810225.1 Burkholderiales bacterium | reverse complement strand
GAAAGCCAGACCGCTGCCACTGCTAACCCCCGAGTACCTGCCAGACCTGCCGGGATTTGCGCGGCGGTTCATGCGCGACGGATTTGCGCGACTCCCTGATGAAGCTCTTTTGGTCTTTGACAATTACCACGACATTGCAGCGGATTCGGCGTTACATGCCGTTTTCACGGCCGCGCTCGTCGAAGTACCACAAGGATCTAACATTATTATCCTAAGCCGTACTGCTCCGCCGTCTGCATTCGCGGGAGCGTTAGTCAATCAGACGATTGCAATAGTATCGTGGGAAGACCTTCGTCTTACAGCGGACGAAACAACTGCGATCGCGGCAACCAAGGGCATTACCGACATAAATTTATTGCGTATCTTGCAGGAACAATCGGCCGGTTGGATGGCAGGTATGACGTTGATGCTCGAGCGCCTGTGCCAAGGCAATAGATTGGTGTCACTGCAGGCAGCCGAAGCATTGGACACGGTCTTCGATTATTTCGCCGGCTTGATCTTTGATAACGCCTCTGAGGATATGCGCGATGCTTTGACCAAGACGGCGTTCTTGCCCAACGTGAGTGCCGCCTTGGCCGAAGCTGTTACCGGCAACGCGGATGCCATCAAGTATCTGGAACAGTTGCATCGTCGTCACCTATTCACTGATCGCAGCGAAGGAAGAGAGGTCAGTTATCGATATCACGCACTCTTCCGTGAGTTTCTGCGCAGGCGCGCGGAGCTAAGATTTTCGCGAGATCAATTGAGCGAATTACTTGCGTGCTCCGCCGGTTTACTCAAGGAACATGGGCAGTTTGAAAATGCGGTGGAAATCTATCGTTACGGTAATGCATGGGACGAGGCGGAGGAAGTTATGTTGAAACTTGCCCCAGCGCTTCTCGCCGAAGGTCGTTGGCGGACCCTCCAGGAATGGCTTGTATCGCTGCCTGAGGAGCAGTTGTCGCGAAGTGCCTGGGCGCAATATTGGCTGGGCAATAGCTACATGCAAACTGCGTCGGCGCATGCGCGCGAGTGGTTTATCAAGGCAAATGATGAATTCGTGCGAAATAGAGACGTTATCGGGCGCCTTTTGTCCGCTGCTGCAATCCTTCGAAGCATCCACTTTGCGTACAAAACATTTGAGTCCATGGACCGGTGGATTGCGCAAATCGATGCCGATCTAGCGACCGCACCGGTTTTCTTAAATGCCGCTGATGAGTTGGCCGTACATAGTGCAGTGCTTCTCGTAGTGATCTATCGACTTCCAGATTACGTCAACCAGATGGCCAGTATGAATCGAATTGCAGAGCTCCTTGATGCGCCCATTGACGTGAATCGGCGAGTCTCGGCCGCCTTTGTTCTACTTCTTGCGCATACCCAGGCACACCGGAACGACGTAGCGTTGTATCTCGTCAGGCGAGTCGAACCATCTCTGGGCGACCCGTCCCTGACGGCTTTGAATCGCGCTTACTGGTGGATGCTTGTAGCCTATTTATATCATCGCAGAGGAGAGCGAGTCGAGACCGAGGAAGCACTGGATCGTTGCGATCGAATAGCTTCCGAAAACGGCCTGCGGCAGCCGGGATTTTTATCCCGTTGCTATCGCGCGCAGCACTGCTGCACGTGGTCGGATGTGCAAGGTGCCATCCGTGCTCTGGACGGGATAGAGAAATCGGTGTCCGAAGACAATCCGATGGCTACGGCTCATTACCACAAGCAACGTCTATTTCTCGAAATGGTTCGAGGAAACGCTGACGCAGCCGAGTTGCATGCGCGCCGTGGTGTTGCCGCAGCAGTTCGGCTGGGGTCACCCTTTTTTAGCGTGGCTTGGTTGTCGCAGGGAGCGGCAGCGTTAGGCATGAGCGGGGCCTATGAAGATGCGGCAAAGTGGCTTGAGGCGGCATGGATTGAGTCGGAAAACGGATTCGTAAGAGCGTATCGCCCAATGATTGTGGCATCGGAATTCTACGTCGCCCATTGTCGAGGGCTGCAAAGTGAATCCGAACGGTTGTTGCACAAGCTGTTCAGCATTACACCCGACGCGGAAGCGTTTTCATACGTAGGCACCATGGCAACTGTACGGGATGCAGTACTAACCCAAGCTGTAGCGACGGGAATTAGTGTTGAGTTCGTGCAATCGCTCATTCGCAAATATGACGTCCCGCCGCCGAAGCAGGATTTAGAGTTCTGGCCTTGGCCGGTTAAGGTCTACACTCTCGGGCGCTTCGAACTGTTGATAGACGGCCAGAGTCCCGGCTATTCGCGCAAGGTCCCGAAAAAAGTTCTAGCCCTTTTGAAAGTTGTCATCGCATTTGGAAGTCATGACGTGCCGGAGCAAAAATTGATAGACGCGCTTTGGCCTGACGAAGACGGAGATGCTGCCCGCCGGTCCTTGACGGCCACATTGCATCGTTTGCGGAAATTGCTTGGATGCACGAGCGCGATACGACAGATAGGAGGGAAGTTAACGCTCGACAATAGACACTGCTGGATCGATGCGGTCATATTTGAAAGCACAACGGATGGAAAATCTGTTAACGCGGAGAGTTCCGTGATGCCGCTCTACCGGGGATCGTTTTTGGGGCAGGAGGAAGATGCACCATGGGCGGTGCCGAGGAGAGAGCGCTTAAGAGCTCGCTTCATCGAACTCGTAGGCACCATGTGCGCCGCTTTGGAAGGCGAGAAAAAATATGATAAGGCGGTGAACCTCTATTTGCGGGGTATCGAGGCGGATGACCTCGTTGAGCCTTTTTATCAGGGGCTGATGCGGTGCTACGAAAGACTAAATCGCCGTAGTGAAGCGGCGGGCGTATACCGGCGGCTATGCCGGACGCTATCCGTCACCCTTGGCGTAACGCCTTCTTCGGCAACGCGGCGGCTGTTCGAATCTATGTCTCTTTCCTGAACTGAATTGCCAATAAGTAAGTAATCTTCTACCTATTCGCCGCTAAGCTCTTGACGTGCCGGTCCTGTGAGGAGCCCCGTGCGGCAGCCGAGAACTTACATCGTTCGGATCTACCGTCAGGAAGCGGGAAGCCTGAATGGCGTGGTTGAGAATGCCCGTAACGGTGAGCAAAGGGCATTTTCCAACATGCTGGAACTCTGGGCGCTTCTGCGTCGCTCCTCTTCTGGCCGTGCGCGTCTTTCCGCTGGCGAAAAACCGGCGTAAACGGCTTCCGCCGTACCGAAAAGCGGCGTTTTCAGACCTCGGAGGCGAAAAATGATCAAGGCTATAGCGCTATCTTTCGTTGGATTCTATGCCGCCCTATGCTTTTCGGCCGCTGGTGCCCAGCAGTTGCCGAAGTCAGGAAGCATTAATTTTCATACGGGTTGGAAATACGTTGCGGACGTAATGACGCCTGCAGACAAGCATATGTTGGGACGTGGCAACGCAACGGGTGCGACCTTCAACGATAAAGGCTCGGGACCGCTTCACTTGGGTCCTGCAAACTGTTTCGAGGGCTTTTACGCCATCGATGGAAAGGGAAAGAGCAAGGGTTTCTGTGCGTTCGGCGATATGGATGGTGACCGGATTTTTACTGATTTTACTGGCAGCTTTGGACCGGACGGAGCCAATGGTGTTAATGACATCGTGGGTGGAACCGGCAAATACGCCGGCATTCAGGGCAGCGGCCCATGGAAATGCAAAGGTTCCGGAGGAAATGGAGAAGTCCAGTGCGCTCAGCGGCTGGACTACCGCTTGCCGTAGACTAAAACGCCCTGCAAGTAACTAGCGAAGGGGCCGCGAGTACCCGGTCCCTCGCAATCCCCACCACATTGACTTCCATCTGCTCGCGCTTCGCTCCCATTGATCCATTGCGATCGATCGCTCCTCAGCTTCAATAACAGAGATTCCATACGGATGCAGAGCTTGCTTTGCATCGATTGATTTGTATGCGATTCGTAACGGTCTCCTCTCTACAGTTCGGAATGTCGAACACTTGGATGCTCCACTGAATCATGCGTGTTTAGCATGAGTGTTGTGCCAAATGTCGTCTTTCGGCGGGCGAGT
>JBJMWI010000114.1:0-29976 GCA_045810225.1 Burkholderiales bacterium | reverse complement strand
CCAGGCATCAGCGGAGAGTCACCACCATGCCTTCGATACCGAGTTTTTTCACGCGCGCGATCGCCTGGTCGGCATCCTGTTTATTTTTGAAGGGACCCAATTGCACGCGCGTTTCCAGGCGCGCATTGATGCCCGACCGCTGCAGTTGCTTTTGCAGGGCTCGTGCGTTCGCAGGTGAATTAAATACGCCGACCTGGACGATATAGGATTTTGCGGTTGCCCCTGCGTTTACGCCGAGCGGCGGCGACACTACGCGTGGCGGCATTACCGGGAATTTATTCGCCCTATTTTGCGGCCCTGGTGGATCAACCGGCGGGCCAGCTTTCGAACCTAGTGCATCGGCGCCGGGCACCGGCGTGGTAATAAGCGCTTGCGCGGGTTCATGCGGGGCGGTGACAGGATGCGCGGGGTGAGCGCGAAAGTGATCTACCAGCGCCAGAACGGCGACAGACAATCCAATCAACACGACCGCAATGATGAGTCGCGTGCCATTGGGTAATTTGGCTGGTCTTCCCAAAACCTTCGGTTGATTTTGATCGACTGGCATCAGTAGCTGCTGCGAAATTGGATCGCCGATGCTATCACCAATTTCCGCTACGCTTTGCTCGCGCGCTCCCGGGTTTTTCCATGCACCGACAACAGCCAGCGCGAAACTCCGGTCAAATCCGTTTCCTTCACTTGGGCGCCATGCTATCCTTATGAATTAGCTTCGAAAAACAAATCTCTTGGAGAAATTGATGGCTGTAGAACGTACTCTGTCGATCATTAAACCGGATGCGGTTAAGAAAAACGTGATCGGACGAATCTATTCCAGGTTTGAAGATAGCGGATTGAAAATTATCGCGGCGAAAATGATGCAGTTGTCGCGCGGAGACGCTGAAGGTTTTTACTCAGTACACCGGCAGCGGCCGTTTTTCAATGATCTGGTGAACTTCATGATCTCCGGCCCGGTCATGGTACAGGTGCTGGAGGGGGAAAATGCCATCCAGAAGAACCGTGATCTGATGGGCGCGACCGATCCGAGAAAGGCAGCCAAAGGATCGATTCGCGCGGATTTCGCCGACAGTATCGACGCCAATGCAGTGCATGGTTCCGATGCTCCGCAAACCGCTGCAGTGGAGATCGCTTATTTTTTTCCTGCTTTCAACATTTATTCACGCTAATGCCGGTTAACCTGCTCGACTTCGACGCGCAACGCCTTGCCGACTATTTTGCTGAGATCGGCGAGAAGCCGTTTCGAGCGAAGCAGGTCATGCGCTGGATCCATCAGTTCGGACAGTCCGAATTCGATCGCATGAGCGATCTATCGAAGGATTTTCGCGCGAAGCTCAATGCAGGCGCCACCGTGTTGGCGCCGACCGTACTTGACGATTCCACGGCGGCCGACGGCACGCGCAAGTGGTTGCTCGGCGTGGGCGCCGCCAATGGTATTGAGACCGTATTCATCCCTGAAACGGGGCGCGGAACACTTTGCGTATCGTCGCAAGTGGGCTGCGCGCTCGAATGCGCCTTTTGTTCTACGGGACGGCAAGGATTCAACCGTAATCTGACCGTCGCAGAAATCATCGGCCAGCTCTGGTGGGCCAATCATGCGCTCGGCGCAAATCCCAAGGGGGAGCGGATAATCAGCAATGTCGTCATGATGGGCATGGGAGAACCGCTGGCTAATTTCGATAATGTTGTATCGGCCATGAGCATCATGCTGGATGATCATGGTTACGGGCTATCACGGCGACGCGTCACCGTTTCGACGTCGGGTATGGTGCCGGCAATGGACAGACTCGCTGCGCAACTGCCGGTAGCGCTTGCCGTTTCGCTGCATGCTCCAGACAATGAACTGCGCGATCGCCTGGTGCCTATCAACAAAAAATATCCGCTGAAAGAATTGATGGCTGCGTGCAAACGCTACATCAAAGTTGCACCGCGCGATTTCGTCACATTTGAATATGTCATGCTCAACGATGTCAATGATAGCGTTGATCACGCGCGGCAGTTGGTAACGCTGGTCAAAGGCGTGTCTTGCAAGTTCAATCTTATTCCGTTCAATCCGTTCCCGGATTCAGGCTTCGAGCGTTCACCGCAACATCGTATCGCAGCCTTTCGCAACGTACTTATGGAAGCCGGGCTGGTCGCGACAACCCGGAAGACCCGCGGCGACGATATCGATGGCGCGTGCGGTCAGTTGGCGGGCCGAGTACAGGATCGGACGCAGCGCAAATTGCGCCGGGCAATGGTAAGCCCTGCATGAAGGCAATATCATGTCTAATCCTATTTTCCGCGGTTCTGACCGGCTGCACGACCCATCCAAGCAAGTCCGAAACCGGCGAGCCGAGGAACGCCGCTGAGAATCGCGCCCGCATCCATACCGAGCTTGGCGCAGCGTACTATGGTATCGGGCAAATGCCGGTCGCGATCCAGGAACTCAAGGAAGCCATCAGTGCCGATCCGCATTACGCGCCGGCACACAGCCAGCTGGGACTGGTGTACATGAGCTTGAAGGAAGATAGACAGGCGCAAGAGTCGTTCGAGCGCGCCCTGAAGATCGACCCGAACGACTCCTCTGCGAACAACAATTATGGAATGTTCCTGTGTCAGCGAAAACGCGAAAAGGAAGCAATGAAGTATTTCGCCGCCGCGCTGAAGAATCCGCTTTACGGCTCGCCGGAGAACGCCTATACGAATGCCGGAGTTTGTTTGCGCATGCAAGGGGAAGACCTAAAGGCGGAGGAATCGCTACGCAAGGCGCTGGCGCTGCAGCCGAACCAATCTCTGGCGTTGTATCAATTGGCCGATATTTCGTTCAAACGCAATGAGCTCATGGATGCCCGCACGCTACTGAACCGCCATATGCAGGTATCGACGCCGTCCGCCGAAGCGCTGTGGCTTGGCGCGCGCATAGAGCAGCGCCTGGGGAATCGCACGGCGCTCGCAAGTTATGGGGCGCAATTGAATAACCGCTATCCAGGTGCGGTGCAGACTCGATCATTCAACGAAGGAAAATTTCAATGAGTGACGCGGGCATGATGAACGAGCCGGCAACGACACCCGTCGCTTCGGAAATGTCCGGGGATGCGGCGGGCGCTGCGCTGCTGAGGGAGCGCCGGCGCCAGGGCCTAAGCCTTGGCGATATCTCGCGTCAACTCAAGCTATCCGTGCGCCAGGTGGAAGCGTTGGAGCGCGATGATTATTCCGCGTACAAAGGTCCGGTTTTCATCCATGGTTTTATTCGCAACTACGCGAAGCTGCTGGGGCTCGACCCGGAACCGCTGATCCGCTCCGCCGATACGTTGCTAAAACCGCCAGGCTTTCCTTCCGGTTCCACAGAAACCGGGCCGGAAGTTGCCCCAGCGCGAACGAACAAAAGCAGATCTTTGCCGTGGGGAGTAATCGGGCTCGCATTGATCGTGTTGCTTGCGATATCCGTATATTTTGGCGGCGGTCGTGCTCCCGATACCGGCCGCAGGGCGCCGGCGGTTGTGGCGCGCGAAAATCCGGTGCAACCAAAGACGCCGGCAGATACAAGGTCAGGCCCGGAAACCAACGAATCAAAGTCCCGGGCTGACGTAAACAAAGCACCTCAAAAGCCAGTGCCCAAAGCCGAAACCCGGCCTGAAGCGAATGCCAGAAGTGAAGCTACGACCCGCGTGCCCGTAGAAGCCGCTGCACCAATTGCGGTAGACGGGTCCGATGGGTCCGAACGTCTAACAGTGAGAATGATTTTCGACCAAGATTCCTGGGTCGAA
Organism: Burkholderiales bacterium; assembly: GCA_045810225.1. Taxonomy (GTDB): domain Bacteria; phylum Pseudomonadota; class Gammaproteobacteria; order Burkholderiales; family JACQAP01; genus JACQAP01. The sequence continues at coordinate 26,233 of JBJMWI010000114.1, read as the reverse complement.
ATCAAGGATCGCGCTGGCAATACTATTTTTGGACAACTTGCCGCCGCAGGCAGCCGTCGCAGCATCAGCGGCGAGCGGCCGCTTACGGTAGTGGTCGGCAACGCCGCCGGGGTGCGTCTGTTTCAGGGCGATAAAAGCATCGACCTTGCACCTTACACGCGGGTGGATGTTGCACGATTAACGCTGGAGTAACACTGTTCTTTGCCATGTCTGGTCATTCCGTTCCTCGTCACCAAACTCGCCTAGTGCGCATCGCCGGCATCCCGGTAGGAGGCGGCGCCCCGATCGTGGTGCAGTCGATGACGAATACAGATACCGCGGACGCTGGCGCGACGGCGAAGCAGGTGCGGGCGTTAGCCGAGGCCGGATCCGAGCTGGTGCGAATCACCGTGAATAGCGCGGAAGCCGCAGCTGCTGTTCCGGAAATTCGCAATCTGCTCGAGCGCGACCGATGCCGCGTGCCGCTGATTGGTGACTTTCATTTCAATGGACACAAGTTGCTGAAGCAGTTTCCAGATTGCGCTCAGGTCCTGGACAAGTACCGCATCAATCCGGGCAATGTGGGCCGGGGTTCAAAACGCGATGAACAATTCGCGACGATGATCGAAACAGCGTGTCGCTATGCCAAACCGGTGCGAATTGGCGTTAATTGGGGAAGCCTTGATCCAGACCTGCTCGGCCGCATGATGGACGACAACGCTCGCCTGTCAGAACCACAAGAAGCGGCAGCTGTAATGAGGGAAGCGTTGATTGTGTCGGCAATAGAAAACGCGCAGAAAGCGGAAGAAATCGGACTGCCGGGCGATCGCATCGTACTGTCCTGCAAAGTCAGCGGCGTGCAAGATCTCATCACGGTCTACCAGGAGCTGGCCCGGCGTTGCGAATATCCGTTGCATCTCGGACTGACCGAAGCAGGCATGGGCTCAAAGGGCATCGTAGCGTCTACCGCAGCGCTGGCTGTCTTGCTGCAGCAAGGCATCGGCGACACTATTCGCATTTCACTCACGCCAGATCCGGGCGGCGACCGCGCGCGCGAGGTCATCGTGGCGCAAGAAATTCTGCAAACCATGGGGCTGCGGTCTTTCACGCCGATGGTAATCGCCTGTCCCGGCTGCGGGCGCACGACCAGCACGGTGTTCCAGGAACTGGCCGAAAAAATTCAAACGCACTTGCGCAGCCAGATGCCGGTCTGGCGCGCCAAGTACCCCGGTGTGGAAGAAATGCGCGTGGCTGTGATGGGCTGCGTGGTGAACGGGCCCGGCGAAAGCAAGCATGCGAATATCGGCATCAGCCTGCCCGGTTCTGGAGAAACGCCGGTCGCGCCAGTATTCGTCGACGGCGTAAAGACAGTGACGCTCAAGGGCGAGCACATCGCTGAAGAATTCCACCGGCTGGTCGATGCCTATGTTGCCCGCCGTTTTGCTAATGTCCCAGCCGCGGCGTCGAACACCGACGAATCGGCACAGGCGCTCGGCTGAAGCGGCCCCATCTAGACAACAAGCTTCGCATGGCGCAAACAATTCAAGCTGTCCGCGGGATGAACGACGTCCTGCCGGACCAGACACCGCTCTGGGAATCATTCGAAGTTACGGTGCGCGAGTGGCTCGCGCAATACGGTTACCGCAATATTCGCATGCCGATCCTGGAAAGAACCGAATTGTTCGTGCGCTCCATCGGCGAAGTGACCGACATCGTTGAAAAAGAGATGTACACCTTTGTCGACCAGCTCAATGGCGAGAGCCTGACTCTGCGTCCGGAAGGCACGGCTTCCTGTGTACGCGCGGTGATTGAACACAATCTGCTCTATAACGGCGCTCAACGGCTATTTTACATGGGGCCGATGTTTCGCCACGAGCGACCGCAAAAGGGCCGTTATCGTCAATTCCATCAGGTGGGGGTCGAGGCACTTGGATTTCCCGGACCGGACGTCGACGTCGAGCACATCGCCATGGGCGCGGACCTGTGGCAACGGCTGGGACTGAAAAATCTCCAACTCGAGATCAATACGCTGGGCAACGCGCAGTCGCGAAGCTTGCATCGTACGCAATTGATTGCGTATCTTGAGCGGCATGCGACGCTACTGAATGAAGATGCCCGCCGGCGCCTTCACAGTAATCCATTACGCTTGCTGGACAGCAAGGACCCGGTGCTGCAGGACGTCATCGCGGCTGCGCCGAAGCTCGCCGACTATCTCGACGATACATCGCGGGCGTATTTCGAAGCCTTGCAGGGTATGCTAAAAAACGCCGGTATCCAATTTGTCGTAAATGGGCGTCTGGTGCGCGGGCTGGACTATTACAATGACGTAGTTTACGAATGGACGACCTCCAGGCTCGGCGCGCAGGGCACGGTGTGCGCTGGCGGGCGATACGACGGCCTGATCGCGCAGATTGGTGGCAACGCTGCACCAGCCTGCGGTTTCGCGATGGGTGTCGAACGATTGCTCGCGCTGCTTGAAGATGCAGCCGCGTTACCAGTTCGCGCCACGGATGTCTACCTGGTCCACAGTGGCGAAGCGGCCAGCCGCTTTGCCTGGCATGTCGCCGATCTGCTACGCCGACGCGGTCTCGCGGTCATCTTTCATTGCGGCGGTGGAAGCTTCAAGTCGCAGATGAAACGTGCCGATGCAAGCGGCGCGCGCTTTGCGCTGATCGTTGGGGATGATGAGGCGCTCAAGCAGACGGTTTCTGTCAAGCCGTTGCGCGAAGCAGGAGAGCAGGTTCAGTTGGACCCGGCGCAAGCAGCAGCGCTGATATTAAATAAACGTTGATTAATCACTACAGAAAACCGACATGGCATTCGATCTCGAAGAGCAGGAACAGATAGCCGAACTCAAGCAATTCTGGAAACAGTACGGCAGACTCATCGTCACGGTTGCAATCGCGGCGTTGCTGGCCTTTGCAGCCATGCAGGGCTGGCGCTATTACCAAAACCTCCAATCCCAGCAGGCATCCGCACTATTCACAAAATTCGCCGAAGCGGTACGCAAGAATGATGTGAAGGATATCCGCGAGCTGGGCCAGCAAGTCATGGATCGATTCGGCTCCACTGCATACGGTCCCACTGCGGCATTGCTGCTTGCCAAAACAAATTTCGAAAACGGCGACGCGGCTGCAGCCGCTTCGCAATTGCAGTGGGCAGCCGATCATGCCAAAGATGCCGAAACCGCAGAGCTGGCGCGGCTGAGACTGGCCGGCATCCGGCTCGATGAAAAAAAATACGATGAGGCGCTCAAACTGCTGGAAATCAAGCACAGTCCGGCCATGGAAACCTTGTATGCCGACTTGCGGGGTGATGTCATGCTCGCACAGGGCAAAACGGCCGAGGCGCGCGCCGCATACAAAGCGGCCATTGACAAGAGTCTGCCGAATAGCTCCTATCGCAGCGTTGTCCAGATCAAGCTCGACGCGCTGGGAAACAATAAGTGATTAGACTCAATGTGCGCCTGTCCATGGCATTGCTATGCGCCACGCTGCTGGGCGCGTGCGCAAGCAAAGGTCCCGAACCAGCCAGACTGGTGGACTTCAAACCTTCCGCAAAACTGAAGGTGGCGTGGAAGGTAAACGTTGGTGAGGCCGGCTATTACATCTTCACGCCGGCGGTCTTCGGCGACAGCGTCTTCGCCGCCAGCAACCGCGGCGATTTGCTGCGCGTCAACGCAGCGAACGGCAAGACGATCTGGCGCGTGGACACCAAAGCCCCCCTGTCCGGCGGCGTGGGAATCGGCGATAACATGGTGCTCGTCGGCTCCGCAAAGGGGTCCGTGCTGGCCTACGATCTGCAAGGCAAGCCTTTGTGGCAATCGAGGGTCTCAAGCGAAGTGCTCAGTGCTCCGCAGGCTGCCGGAGAATTTGTCATCGTGCGCAGTGGCGACAGTCGTATCTTTGGTCTTGACGCGCGCAACGGTGCGCGCCGATGGGAGTACCAGACCACACCGCCGCCTTTGACATTGCGTGCGAACCCGGGCGTAATCCTGATCGAGAATTTCGTCATTGCCGGAATGCCGGCGGGGAAACTCATTGTGCTGAACGTAGCCAATGGCGGGCTCGTATGGGAAACGGTCGTGGCGGCGCCCAAGGGAGACAACGAACTCGAGCGCATCACAGATATCGCGGGGCCGCCGCTGGTGGAGGCCGGCCGGGTTTGCGCCGCGACCTTCCAGGGCAGAGTCGCGTGCTATGAGACCCAAAAAGGCGGCCAATTGTGGGCGCGGCCAGCCTCCAGCGTTGGCAGTCTCGCAACCGATGATTTGAGCGTGTACTTGTCAGAGGACACCGGATCGGTGGTCGCGCTTGACCGGAATTCCGGGGCGAGCGTTTGGAAACAAGACAAGCTCGCCTACCGCAATGTGAGCGCGCCGCTTGCCACGAAAGACTACGTCGTGGTCGGCGATTTCGAGGGTCAAGTGCATTTCCTGAAATTCGAAGACGGTTCTTTCGCCGCGCGCATGCCGACGGACGGTGGAAACATAGCAACCGCACCGAAACAGCTTGATGACAAAGTGCTGGTGCAAACCCGCAAGGGCGGGCTGTTCGCAATTTCGGTCACCAAATAGATACGGCCGCCCGCTGGCCGCACCGCGCTTCGGAATTCCAGAGTGAAACCCACCATAGTGCTGGTCGGCCGGCCCAATGTCGGCAAGTCCACCCTCTTCAATCGCATGACGCGCTCGCGTCAGGCTCTCGTCGCCGATATTCCCGGGCTGACGCGGGATCGCCACTACGGCCATGGTGAATCCGGAGGGAAATCGTACTTGGTTGTGGACACCGGGGGCTTCGAGCCTGTCGCAAAGGAAGGCATATATAAGGAAATGGCGCGCCAGACACGCCAGGCGGTAGACGAAGCAGATTCAGTACTACTGCTGGTGGACGCGCGCCAGGGTTTGACACCTCTGGACCGGCAGATTGCCGCAGAACTGCGCAAGACCGCGCGCAAGTTACTGCTGGTGGTGAACAAGGCGGAAGGACTGGCACACGAGACCGCCGCCGTAGAATTTCACGAGTTGGGCCTCGGTGAACCACTGACTATATCGGCTGCGCACGGCGAAGGCGTGCGCGACCTGGTGGATTTCGTGCTCGAAAACTTCAATGCGGACGAGGACGTCGCGCCACCGGACCGGCAGCATCCAAGAATAGCCATCGTCGGACGACCGAACGTCGGCAAATCAACGCTGGTCAACACCCTGCTCGGTGAGGAAAGGGTCATTGCGTTCGATCAACCGGGAACGACGCGCGACAGCATTTCGGTCGAGTTCGAGCGCAATGGACGCGTCTATACGCTCATCGATACGGCTGGCATGCGCCGGCGCGGCAGCGTGGAGGACCTCGCCGAAAAGTATTCCGTCGTGAAAACAATGCAGGCGATCGAAGATTGTAATGTCGTCATACTGGTGCTTGACGTGACGCAGGAGATTTCCGATCAGGATGCGCATCTGGCCGGGTTCATACTTGAAGCCGGACGCGCGCTTGTGGTTGCCATCAACAAGTGGGACACAGCGAACTCGGAAACGCGCGAGAAGGCCAAGCGCGACTACGGCCGGAAACTGAATTTCCTTGATTTTGCAGCGGTACATTATATTTCCGCACGCAGCGGCGCCGGTGTCCCGGCACTGCTGAAGTCAGCCAATGGGGCCTATGCCGCTGCCATGTCAAAGCTACCAACGCCGAAGCTCACCCGGGTATTGCTCGCTGCGGTGCAAAAGCAGTCGCCACCGCGCTCCGGCGTGTCACGGCCGAAGCTGCGCTATGCCCATCAAGGAGGCATGAATCCGCCCCTAATAATGATTCATGGCAATGGGTTGAGTGAGGTGCCGGAGAGTTACCGGCGTTACCTGGAGCGGGCGTTCATGGCGGCTTTTGAACTGCGCGGTACCCCGGTCAAGGTACTGTTCAAGCACCAGACCCGTAACCCTTTCGCCGGCCGCAGCCGGAACTGATGGCCCGGTTTTCCGCCGGATGGTATTGCATCTGAAAATCCAGTACAGTAAACGCGGGTCGAAAAATAAAATAAGGAGCAGCCATGAGCGCGAAAGGCCAGTTGTTGCAAGACCCATTTCTGAATGCTCTACGCAAAGAGCACGTGCCGGTTTCGATCTATCTTGTGAACGGCATAAAATTACAGGGACAGATCGAGTCGTTTGATCAATACGTGGTGTTGTTGAAAAATACGGTGACGCAAATGGTATACAAGCATGCTATTTCCACCGTCGTGCCGGCCCGTCCAGTGAACTTGTCCTTGGAGCACGGGTCCGAAGACTGAGTGTTCGTCGATCCATTTTTGCATCCTTCGTTGATTGCACCGAGTGCGCACCTCCGAACTCCGGGGGATGACGCTTGAATTCGCGCGCCGAGCGCGCTCTCTCCCCTGATACCGGATCTACCCTTGATCGTCCGCGGGGAGGCGACCGTGCCATTCTGGTCAGCCTGGATTTTGGCCATCTGGATTTCGTCGAATCGCAAGAGGAAATCCGCCGTCTAGCAGAAAGCGCAGGGGTACACCCGGTTGGCTTTGTCAAAGGCAAACGACAGCGGCCCGATGCTGCCACCTTTGCCGGCTCCGGAAAGGTGGAAGAGATCGCCACAGCGGTGCAATCCAATGCGGCGTCGCTTGTGCTATTCAACCATGACCTTTCTCCCGCTCAACAACGTAATCTCGAGCGCCGGTTCGAATGCCGTGTAGTGGACCGAAGCAGCCTGATTCTGGACATTTTTGCGCAGCGGGCCCGTTCCCACGAAGGCAAGCTTCAAGTTGAGCTTGCACAACTTGAGCATCTCTCCACGAGGCTGGTGCGGGGTTGGACCCACCTTGAGCGGCAGAAGGGCGGTATTGGCCTGCGCGGACCTGGGGAAACGCAGCTTGAAACGGACCGCCAGTTGTTGCGCAAACGTGTCAAGGTTCTGAAGGACAAGCTTGATACGGTGCACCGGCAGCGGCAAACCCGGCGCCGTGCCAGACAGCGCGGGCAGGCGCTGTCCGTTTCGCTTGTCGGCTATACCAACGCCGGCAAGTCCACTTTGTTCAACCGCCTGACGCATGCTGATGCGTATTCGGCTGACCAGTTGTTCGCAACATTGGATACCACTTCCCGCCGCATCACGGGTGCGCAAGGGTCTGGCATCATCATGTCCGATACCGTCGGCTTCATCAGAGACCTGCCCCATACGCTGGTAGCCGCATTCAGCGCCACGCTGGAAGAAACAGTGCAGGCCGATTTGCTTCTGCATGTCGTAGATGCTGCAAGCCCCGTGCGCGATGATCAGATTGCGGAAGTGAACAAGGTGCTTGCCGAGATCAACGCGCATGGTGTCCCGCAGGTGGTCGTGTTCAACAAGATTGATGCCACCGGTCTGCAGCCCGGTGTCGAGCGGGATCAGTATGGTAATATCGTTGCGATTCGCGTTAGCGCGATAACCGGCGCAGGAATCGGTTACATACGCGCCATGCTGTCCGAATTGCACGAAACGCAGCGCAATGCCGCCGGCATTGTTGCAGCCTGAACACGAAGGCTCCTGTCGGAGCCGGACTTCCTTCAAAATTGAAAGCAGCAAGCAATGGCATTGAATGATCCGCAGTGGGGAAAGCGCGGCAACGATGGCCCGCCTGACCTCGACGAACTCTGGCGGCGCGTGAACCAGCGCTTGAATTCGCTGTTCGGAGGCAGGGGTGGCGGCGGCTCTCCGCCTTCCGGACCGGGCGGGCGGCAGTTTGGCAGCGGCTTCGCCTTGCTCGTGATACTGGTCATGATTGTGTGGCTGGCGAGTGGTTTTTACATCGTCGATGCCAGCCAGCGCGGCGTGGTGCTGCGCTTCGGCAAATTCGTCGAATCGACACTGCCGGGGCCGCGTTGGCATTTTCCGTGGCCCATGGAATCCGCGGAAGTGGTCAATGTGACTGGCGTCCGGACCGTGGAAATCGGCTACCGGAATAACGTCAAGAGCAAGGTGCAGAATGAATCGCTGATGATCACGGATGATGAAAACATCATCGACATCCAGTTCGCTGTGCAATACATCCTCAAGGACCCGCAGGATTACCTGTTCAATAACCGCGACGCCGACAAATCGGTAATGCAGGCCGCTGAATCCGCGATCCGCGAAGTCGTTGGTAAGAGCAAGATGGATTTTCTGCTCTCCGGCGGCAAGGAAAAAATTGTCGAGACGGTGCAGATTCTCTTGCAAAAGATTCTGGACCGCTATAAGACCGGCATCAGCATCATGCGCGTGACCATGCAGGATGCACAGGCACCCGAAGAGGTCCAGGCAGCGTTCGCTGATGCGGTGAAAGCAGGCCAGGATCGCGAGCGGCAGATCAACGAAGGACAGTCTTATTTCAACGATGTCGTACCCAAAGCCAAAGGCACATCGGCACGCCTGCTGCAGGAAGGCGAAGGTTACCGCCAGAGCGTAATCGCGAACGCAGAAGGCGAGGCCTCCCGATTTAGCCAGATTCTCACCGAATACAGCAAAGCACCGGTCGTGACCCGGCAGCGCCTTTACCTCGATGCCATGCAGCAGGTGCTCTCCAATTCCAGCAAGGTGGTGGTCGACCAGAAAGCGGGCAATAACCTGCTGTATCTTCCGCTGGACAAGATCATGCAAATTAGCGGAGCCAGTGCATCATCGAGTGATGCAGCGGGCAAGCCGGCGGCGGAATCTGTCTCGCCAACACCGGCACCTGCTGAAGTTTCGCCTCGCTCCCGCGACGCGTTTCGCAACCGGGAAAGGGAGCCGCGATGAAGTTCAATGTCAGCACGGTGCTGATTGCGATTGTGGTGGTCCTGGTCGTCGCAAGTTTGAGCCTGTTTACGGTTGACCAACGGCAGAACGCGATCGTGTTCCGGCTGGGCGAAATCGTCTCCGTCAAGACCGTGCCGGGACTATTCTTCAAGGTTCCACTGGTTGATAACGTGCGCTATTTCGACTCGCGCATCCTTACGCTGGATGCAGAAGAAGCGCAGCGCTTCGTGACCTCGGAAAACAAGCCCGTCCTTGTGGATTCGTTCGTCAAATGGCGCATCATTGACGTCAAACAATACTATGTGAGCGTGCAGGGAGACGAAAACCTTGCGCGAGTTCGTTTGACGCAGGCGGTCAACGGCAGCCTGCGCGAGGAATTCGGCAAGCGTACCATCCACGAGGTTGTCTCCGGCGAGCGCGAAAAGATAATGGATCTGATGCGAGAAAAAGCGGATCAGACCTCCCGCGAAATCGGCGTCCAGGTACTCGACGTTCGCCTGAAGCGGGTTGATTTCACGCCGGAGATCAGCGAATCCGTCTATGGCAGGATGCAGGCGGAACGAAAACGTGTGGCGAACGAATTGCGTTCGACCGGATTTGCCGAAGCCGAGAAAATCCGTGCTGATGCCGACAAGCAACGCCAGGTGGTGATTGCCCAAGCCTATCGCGATGCGCAGCGGCTCAAGGGTGACGGGGATGCAAAGGCATCCGCAATCTACGCACGAGCCTTCGAACGAAATCCCGAGTTTTACGCTTTCTACCGCAGTCTTGAAGCGTACCGCCAGAGTTTCAAAAACAAGTCCGACCTGATGATCCTGGAGCCGAATTCAGAGTTTTTCAAGTATCTGAAGAACCCGGCCGGCCACGCAAAATAGCGGCAGCACAGGACGGCTCAATTGCGCGAGTGCGCGGCGGAAAAGCGATGATGGAGCCTATACGAATACGCTGATGACCGCGATTGCGCTGATGCTGGTCATCGAAGGCCTGCTTCCGTTCCTGGTGCCAAAGGTCTGGCGCGATGCCTTTCGGCGATTGACGGAACTGTCGGACGGGCAGGTCCGCTTCATCGGACTATCGTCGATGCTGGCTGGACTGCTGCTGCTTTTCCTGACCAAATAGCAGAACATTCCATTGTTGACTAATTTGCCGTGCGTGCACTGGATTGCCGCGCCGAATGACCATGCAAAAATGGCTGCTTCCTGAATACATCGAGGATCTCCTGCCCGGCGAGGCTGCGCGAGTGGAAAGCTTGCGCCGTCGCATCCTTGATCTTTTTTTCGTGCATGGCTATGAGCTGGTTGTGCCACCGCTGCTGGAGTACGTGGAATCGCTATTGACCGGGACCGGCCACGATCTGGACTTGAGAACTTTCAAGCTGGTCGACCAGTTGTCAGGGCGGTTATTGGGATTGCGCGCGGACATGACGCCGCAGGTGGCCCGCATCGATGCACATCTGTTGAATCGTAAAGGCGTTGCCCGCCTGTGTTACGCGGGCACGGTGCTGCACACGCAGCCTTCCGGGCTACTGCGTACGCGCGATCCCATGCAGATCGGTGCCGAGATTTACGGACACGCCGGCCTGGAAAGCGATATCGAGATTCAGGCACTGATGCTGCGCGCGCTACAAGAGGCGACTGGCGTGGATGGTGTTCACCTCGACATCGGCCATGTGTCGGTGTTCCGTGCACTGATCACGCGTGCGGGCGCGACCCCTGAGCAGGAAGCCGAACTGTTCCAGGTACTGCAGGCCAAGGATGTTCCCGCGTTGCGCGACTTGTCCATCGGACTGGATGCGCCAACGCGTAATGCCTTGCTGTTGTTGCCTGAACTCTATGGCGGTCCCGAAGTACTGGCTATTGCGCACAAGCGGCTGCCGGCTTATCCGGAACTGACCACCTGCCTGGACGCGCTTGCCAGAATCGCCCGGGAGCTTAACGGCGATGTAAGAGAGCTGTGTTTCGATTTGGCGGAATTGCGTGGCTACCATTATCACAGCGGCGTTGTTTTCGCGGCTTACGCTGGCAACCGGCCTGACGCAATTGCGCGCGGCGGTCGCTATGACGAAGTCGGGCGTGCCTTCGGCCGCGCACGTCCGGCGACCGGTTTCACAATGGACCTGCGCGAACTGGCGCAGATGGCCAAGGAAGAACCGAAGCCGCTGCGCATACTCGCGCCGTACCGGCCTGCTGATGCTGCGCTTCAGTCGGAAATTGCGCGATTGCGCGGCGGTGGTGCGGTGGTGGTGCCGGATCTGCCGGATCACGAGGCACACCGAGCGGAACTGCAATGTTCTCAGGAACTGGTCCACACAGATGGCGCATGGAAGTTGATGCCGTTCGGCACGCAGCAGGCCGGTCGCAAAGCAAATAAATCATAAGAGGTTTTGATGGCGAGCAACGTAGTAGTCATCGGCACACAATGGGGTGACGAGGGCAAAGGCAAGGTCGTAGATTGGCTGACCGATCATGCCGACGGCGTGGTGCGTTTCCAGGGCGGGCATAACGCGGGTCATACGCTGGTCATTGGGGGGCGCAAGCAAGTCCTGCGCTTGATCCCATCGGGTATCTTGCGTCAGGGCGTTAATTGCTATATCGGCAATGGTGTGGTTCTGTCACCGTCCGCGCTGCTGCAGGAAATAGCCGAACTGGAGTCCGTTGGGGTTGAGGTCCGTCCGCGGCTGAAAATCAGCGACGCCTGCCCATTGATACTTGCATACCATGTGGCGATCGATCAGGCCCGCGAGGCCGCGAAAGGCGCTGAAAAGATCGGCACCACTGGTCGCGGCATAGGGCCGGCTTACGAGGACAAGGTGGCGCGGCGCGCAATACGGTTGCAGGATCTTTATGTCCCGGGCAGGTTCGAGGAAAAACTCCGTGAAGTTCTGGATTTCCACAACTTCGTGCTGGAGCATTATCTTAAGGCCAAGCCGGTCGACTTCCATAAGACACATGAGGAGACACTGGCGTTGCGCGCTGAGCTTGCGCCCATGATCGCTGATGTGCCGCGCGCGCTTTACCATGCGCACCGCGATGGCAAGAACTTGCTATTCGAAGGGGCGCAGGGAACCTTGCTCGACATCGACCATGGCACTTATCCGTTCGTCACCTCGAGCAATTGCGTTGCGGGCGCGGCTGCGGCAGGGGCCGGTGTGGGGCCGCAGATGCTGCACTATGTTCTTGGAATCACCAAAGCCTATACGACGCGCGTCGGGTCCGGACCGTTTCCGACGGAACTGGAGGACGATATCGGCGAGCAATTGCGCACGCGCGGCAATGAGTTCGGGTCGGTTACCGGCCGGCCGCGACGGTGCGGCTGGTTCGATGCCGCGGCACTCAAGCGCTCGGTGCAAATCAATGGCGTGTCAGGGCTATGCATCACCAAGCTGGACGTCCTTGACGGCGTTGAGGCGTTGCAAGTCGGCGTAGGCTACAAACTTGGCGGCGAGCGCATCGACATTCTGCCGTCCGGCGCAGACGCTTCAGCTGGCTGCGAGCCAATCTACGAAGAAATTCCCGGATGGACACAGAGTACTGTCGGCATTACGCGATTCGCGAAACTGCCTGCCAACGCGCGCCATTATCTCGAGCGCATCGAGCAGACTTGCGGCGTGCCAATCGACATGATTTCCACCGGGCCCGATCGCGACGAGACCATCGTGCTTCGCCATCCGTTTGATCCGGTGTAGAGAGCGCACTGGGGGGATTGCTGGTGCCGAGAAGAGGACTCGAACCTCCACAGTGTTGCCACCGCCAGGACCTGAACCTGGTGCGTCTACCAATTCCGCCATCTCGGCACGGAAGGGCGCAAAATGTAATGCGAAAGCGCTGCTTTGTCAACGAAACGTCCCGCCCGTTTCAGAGTCAATTGCTGAATGAAAACTCCGAAGAAAACAGCTAAGAAAAATTCCGGCCCCAGCGGAACAAAAAGCCGCGCGCGCGCCGGAACCGATATTCGCGAACTTGATCCATTTTTGGAGCGGGAACGCTCACGTTACGAAAGTCCATTGCCAAGCCGTGAGCACATTCTCGCTGTGCTGATGGAACAGGGCGTTCCCATTTCGGTGGAAAAGCTGGCTCAATTGCTGTCCATTGCAGAACAGGAAACCGAGAACTTCGAGCGCCGCCTGGCCGCCATGCAGCGAGATGGCCAGATCATGCGCAATCGCAAAGATGCAATTTGCGTCGTTGACAAGCTTGATCTGATCAAGGGAAGGGTACAAGGTCATCCGGATGGATTTGGCTTCCTCGTGAGAGAAGACGACGGGGAAGACCTATTCCTGAATCCGGGCGAAATGTCCAAGGTGCTGCATGGCGATCGCGTGGTCGCGCGTGAAGGCGCGGTCAACGCACGCGGGCGGCGTGAGGGGCATATTGTCGAAGTACTCGAGCGCGCGAACCGTAGAGTCGTCGGCCGTTTCCTGAAGGAGCACGGACTCGGTATGGTGGCGCCGGAAGACCGCCGCATTAGTCAGGACATCCTTATTCCGGCGGGTGCAAGCGGCGGTGCCAAACCGGGCCAAGTCGTGATGGCTGAAATCATTGAGCAACCGCAACGCCACTCTCAACCGGTGGGCCGCATCACCGAAGTGCTCGGCAACTATGCCGATCCAGGAATGGAGATCGAAATCGCACTCAGGAAGCACGACCTGCCTCACGAATTTTCGTCCGAAGTCGAGAAGGCTGCCTTGAAATTTCCGCCGGGCGTGACCGACGCAGATCTCAAGGGACGTGAGGATTTGCGCAAGCTGCCTCTGGTAACCATAGACGGAGAAACGGCAAAGGATTTTGATGACGCGGTCTATTGCGAGCGCCGCGGCAAGGGATTCAAGCTCTGGGTGGCAATTGCCGATGTCAGTCACTACGTCGAGCATGGCGATCCGATTGATCTGGCGGCGCGCGAGCGCGGCAATTCGGTATATTTTCCGCGGCGCGTGATTCCGATGCTGCCTGAAGTGCTGTCGAACGGGCTCTGCTCACTGATGCCACGGGTGGACCGGTTATGCATGGTGTGTGAGATGGATATTTCCGCGCGTGGAGAGATTGCGGTTTACCGTTTCTATCCCGCAGTCATGCACTCCCAAGCGCGGCTGACCTATACCCAGGTGGCTCAGGCAATCGGTCAGCCACAAGGGGAAGCCGCACGCGAACTCGGAGCGCTGCTTCCTCACCTGCAGGCACTGCACGCGCTCTATCAGGGATTGGTTAAAGCGCGCACCTTGCGAGGCGCAATCGATTTCGAGACGGTCGAAACCCAGATGTTTTTCAACGACGAGGGAAAAATCGAGCGGATTGTCCCGACACAACGCAACGATGCGCACCGCCTCATCGAAGAATGCATGCTCGCGGCGAACGTCAGCGCGTCAGATTATCTGTCGAAGCACGACCATGTCGCGCTGTATCGTGTACACGAAGGTCCCACGCCGGAAAAGCTGGCGGCGTTGCGCGAGTTTCTGCGCGAGTTTGGTCTTCAGTTAACGGGCGGTGAGGATCCCCACGCCAAGGACTATGCCCGCTTGCTGGAAAAAATAAAGACGCGGCCCGATGTGCAATTGCTGCAGACGGTAATGTTGCGCTCGCTTCGTCAAGCGGTTTACAGCCCCGACAATGTGGGCCATTTCGGGCTCGCATACGAATCGTATACACATTTTACGTCGCCAATCCGGCGCTATCCGGATCTGCTGATTCATCGGTCCATCAAAGCGGTTCTGGCGGGTACGCAATATGAGCCGGGCGACTGGCACCAGCTCGGTGTCCATTCATCGGAAACGGAACGCCGCGCCGATGAGGCTACGCGTGATGTGGAAGCCTGGCTGAAGTGCTACTACATGCAGGATCGCATCGGAGAGCGATTTACGGCAACCGTGAGTGGCGTGGCCAGTTTTGGCGTATTCGTGGCGTTGCATGAAGTTTATGTGGAAGGACTCGTACACATTTCGGAACTCGGCGCGGATTATTTCCATTTCGACGCAACCAAACACCAGCTGCTCGGCGAGCGCACGGGCAAACGTTTTCGGCTTGGCGATCGTATACCGGTGAAGCTGGTGCGCGTCGACCTTGAAACGGCGAAGATCGATTTCGTTCTCGATGATGGCGCGAGAATCATGCGATGAGCGCCAGGCAAGTCGTGTACGGCTTGCACGCCGTTACCGCCGCGCTAAAACGCCGGCCCGACGCGGTATTCGAGGTTTTCCTGGCCGCGGGCCGCAGTGACCCCCGTACGCGCCGTGTCGCCGAACTTGCCAAGGCGGCTGGCGTACGATTGCACGAGGTTGAGCCCGAACGCCTGAATGGATTTGCAAAAGGCGGGCGCCATCAGGGCGTCGCGGCTTTTGTCCAAGAGGTTGCGCTGGCGGTGTCGCTGCATGAGGTGCTCGAAGATATTGCCGAGCCTGCTCTTTTACTTCTCCTCGATGGCGTGCAGGACCCGCATAACCTGGGCGCTTGCCTGCGGGTGGCGGACGGCATGGGGGTACACGCCGTTGTCGCGCCAAGGGATCGGGCGACCGGCTTGAACGCGACGGTACGTAAAGTCGCCTCGGGCGCCGCCGAAAGTGTGCCGTTCATTGCGGTGACAAATCTGGCGAGGACGCTAAGAGAATTGAAAGATAAGGGCATTAACGTCGTGGGCGCAGTGGGTGATGGCGGCAGGACGCTGTTTGAAGCGAGTATGTCCGGGCCGCTGGCCCTGGTGGTCGGTGCGGAAGGTGAAGGGTTGCGCAGGCTTACGCGCGACACCTGCGATGAGTTGGTTTCAATTCCGATGCTGGGTCAGGTGGAGAGTCTCAATGTATCGGTGGCGGCCGGCATTTTACTGTACGAGGTCCGCCGCCAGAGGTCCATATCGCGCCAGGCCTGACCGGACCGCAAGAAGGTTGAGGGGCGGGCCACGTCGCTGCTATACTTTCCAGTTAGCCGCGATCACTTCGATCAAGCGGCAATCCACACGCCAGCTAAGTATGGGTGCCCGTCACAGGGTCCGGCCGGCGGAGGCTTAACCCTTACAGGAGAATAGAATGTCGGTCACCATGCGGCAAATGCTGGAAGCGGGCGTCCATTTCGGACATCAAACCCGTTACTGGAATCCAAAGATGGCGCCTTTCATTTTCGGCCATCGCAACAAGATTCACATTATCAATCTCGAAAAGACCCTGGCGATGTACCAGGAAGCCGTCAAATTCGTGCGTCAGCTTTCTTCGAACAAGGGCAGCATCCTGTTCGTGGGGACGAAACGCCAGGCGCGTGAAATCATTCGTGAAGAGGCGCTGCGGGCTGGCACGCCTTTCGTTGATCACCGCTGGCTGGGCGGAATGCTGACCAACTTCAAAACCGTAAAGATCTCGATCAAGCGTCTGCGCGACATGGAACTCATGGTGCAGGACGGCTCCCTGGAGAAGCTTTCGAAAAAAGAACAGCTGAACTTCCAGCGTGAAATGGTGAAACTTGATCGCAGCCTGGGTGGCATCAAGGAAATGAACGGGCTGCCCGATGCGCTGTTCGTCATCGATGTCGGCTATCAGAAGGGAGCCATTACGGAGGCGAACAAGCTGGGTATTCCCGTAGTCGGTGTGGTCGATACCAATCACTCACCCGATGGTGTTGATTATGTCATTCCCGGCAACGACGACGCGAGTCGCGCAGTGCGCTTGTACGCGCGTGGAATTGCAGATGCGATTCTCGAAGGGCGCAGCCAGACCATCAAAGAAATCGTCAGCGACGAATTCGTGGAAGTGGACAGCTCGGAAGAACAGGCAACAGCGTGATCGACGCGTCCGGTGCAGATCAAAGGGGCGAACGCCCCTTTTTTTGCAACTGCACTTCATCACTTGAAACACAAGCCAAGCAACATCGGAAAGCGGACAGGTATTCAAGGAGCAAGCAAGAATGGCGGACATAACCGCGGGTATGGTGAAGGAACTGCGCGAGCGCACCGGGCTCGGCATGATGGAATGCAAGAAGGCGCTGGAAGAAGCGGGCGGCGACATGAAAAAAGCCGAAGATCTGCTGCGGATCAAAAGCGGTGCCAAGGCCGGCAAGATGGCGGGCCGTGTCGCCGCCGAGGGTGCGATAGGCGCATTTATTTCTCCAGACAGAAAGCGCGGCGCTTTGGTCGAAGTGAACTGTGAAACCGACTTTGTCGCCAAGGACGCACATTTCGCCGGGTTTGTGAAATCCGTTGCCGAACTGGCTGCGGCTTCCGGTATTACTTCGGTCGATGCGCTTGCCAAGGAGCAACTTTCGCCGGGCCAGACCGTCGAAGCGGCGCGCCAGGCCCTGGTCATGAAGCTCGGCGAAAATATGAGCGTGCGCCGGGTATCGGTGCACAAGGCCAAAGGCAAGCTTGCGCATTATCTGCATGGCACGAGGATTGGCGTGATGCTCGACCTGGAAGGTGGTGATGACATACTGGGCAAGGATCTGGCTATGCACATTGCGGCTTCCAAACCGCTCGCCATTTCGAAGGACCAGGTGTCTGCTGAGCTGATTTCACGTGAACGCGACATCGCAAGGGCGCGCGCGACCGAGTCTGGCAAGCCTGCTAATCTTATCGAGAAGATTGTGGATGGCAGTGTCCAGAAATATCTAGCGGAGGTGACGTTGCTCGGACAGCCTTTTGTCAAGGATGACAAGCTCAGTGTGGAAAAGCTGCTGGCCGCCAAAGGGGCGAAAGTCAACGCCTTCACGCTATTTGTAGTGGGCGAGGGCATCGAAAAAAAATCCAGCGATTTTGCCGCGGAAGTCGCTGCTCAGGCCGCTCAGGCGCGTTAAAACTGCATCGCGCGGCGCATGAAGCCAGCCTATAAGCGTGTCCTGCTGAAACTGTCTGGGGAAGCCCTGATGGGAGACGACGCTTATGGGATTAACCGGGAAACCATTGACCGCATCACTACCGAAGTCAAGGAGGTCATCAACCTCGGCGTCGAAGTCGGAGTCGTGATCGGCGGCGGCAATATCTTTCGCGGCGTGGCGCCGGCCGCGGCTGGCATGGACCGGGCCACGGCGGATTACATGGGCATGCTGGCCACTGTGATGAACGCGCTTGCGTTGCAGGACGCGATGCGCCGCCATGGGCTGAAGAGCCGGGTGCTGTCCGCGCTCAATATCGAACAGGTGGCCGAACCGTATATTCGCGGCAAGGCAATGCGGTATCTTGAGGAAGGCAGGGTTGTGATTTTTGCCGCTGGCACCGGGAATCCCTTCTTCACCACCGATACGGCGGCGGCCTTGCGCGGCATGGAAATGAATGTCGACATCGTGTTGAAGGCCACCAAGGTGGATGGCGTGTACACGGATGATCCGAAATCGCATCCGGATGCGATGCGCTACCAGCGAATCAGTTTTGATGAAGCAATCGTAAAGAAGCTCAAGGTAATGGACGCCACCGCGCTGACACTGTGCCGCGACCAGAAGTTGCCGATCTGCGTATTCAGCATTTTCAAAATTGGCGCGCTGACCAAAGTAGTGTTGGGCGAGGATGAAGGTACGCTGGTCTACGCCTGAAGTCGTGAGGAGGAAAAGCACATGACCGTTGCAGACGTGAAGAAGTCGGCCGACCAGAAGATGCACAAGACGCTGGAAGCGCTGAAGGCCGACCTGGGCAAAGTTCGCACCGGTCGCGCGCACACCGGCATCCTCGACCACGTCCAGGTGGATTATTACGGAAACGCCACGCCACTCGGCCAAGTGGCCAACCTGTCGCTGCTCGACGCGCGGACTATCAGCGTAACCCCATGGGAAAAGAAAATGGTCCCGGCCATCGAAAAGGCCATCCGGGAATCC
This sequence comes from Burkholderiales bacterium, assembly GCA_045810225.1. Lineage (GTDB taxonomy): Bacteria > Pseudomonadota > Gammaproteobacteria > Burkholderiales > JACQAP01 > JACQAP01. The sequence goes on along the minus strand of JBJMWI010000114.1, from coordinate 7,722 downwards.
GGGCTGGGACTCAACCCCTCATCGATGGGCGAGGTGATCCGCGTGCCGATGCCTGCACTGACCGAGGAACGACGACGCGATTTGACCAAAGTAGTGCGAGCAGAAGCTGAAAATGCGCGGGTCGCCGTGCGCAATATACGACGTGACGCAAACACCGGGTTGAAGGACTTACTCAAGAAAAAAGCCATTTCAGAAGACGACGACCGACGCGCACAAGACGAGATCCAGAAGCTTACTGATCGCTACATCGCTGAAATCGATAAGGCGCTTGCGACCAAGGAAGCGGATCTAATGGCCGTCTGATAACCCGCGTGTACAAAAGCTCCACCATCGCAATACCTTCAGTCGGCGCAGTCCCGCGCCATATCGCCATTATCATGGATGGTAACGGCCGCTGGGCGAAAGGCCGCTTCCTGCCGCGAGTGGCCGGACACAAGCGCGGGCTGGAGGCTGTGCGGGCGGTGACCAAAGCCTGCATCTCGCAGGGAGTTCAGTATCTAACCTTGTTTGCCTTTAGCAGCGAGAACTGGCGCCGTCCCAAGGATGAAGTTTCTTTCCTGATGGAACTGTTCGTGATTGCCCTGGAACAGGAAGTTGCGAAGCTGCATGAAAACAACATCCGATTAAAAGTGGTTGGCGACCTTTCCAGCTTTGAGCCGCGCCTGGTCAGGATGATCGCCGAGGCCGAGACCCTGACGGCAGCAAACGAAAGGCTTACCTTGACGATTGCCGCCAACTACGGCGGCCGGTGGGATATTTTGCAGGCGCTAAACCGCATGGCACAGCATCTGCCGCAACCAGCGGGAGGTTATCGGGAAGCCCATCTCGCCCCGTATCTGGCGATGAATTTCGCCCCCGAACCGGACCTTTTCATTCGTACGGGCGGCGAACAGCGCATCAGCAATTTCCTGCTATGGCAGCTGGCCTATACGGAGTTCTATTTTACCGACGAACTTTGGCCCGATTTCAATGCGCAGTCACTGAGCGTGGCCATCGACTCCTACCGCAACCGCGAACGCAGATTTGGTCGCACCAGCGAGCAGCTCGCCAGCGGAGTTATGCATTCCGATCCGCTGCGTGAGTCCGGTGGCGATACCCGCTAACCCGACAGCGGCGGATGCTTCCGCCGCCGGTTCGATGCTCAAACAACGCATATTGACCTCCATTGTGCTGTTGATCGTGTTGCTCGTGTGCGCGTTCACGCTGCCGAGCACGGCTTGGCAGTTGCTGCTCTGTGTTCCAATTGCCCTTGCAGCAGATGAATGGGCGCGCCTGGCGAAATACGACAAGCGCCTGCGCATCGCGTTCATCGCCATGTTGTTGGCGAGTTGCCTTGCGATCATCGTCGCATTGGCCAGCAACTCTATTAGTGGCTCAGTTGCCGGGCTCGCGCGCCTGCTGTTTTGGGCTGCGCTTGTGTTCTGGACCATCCTGATTCCGCTATGGCTGCATCGAGGCTGGCGCGTGACATCCCCACTGCCGCTGGCTGCCGCGGGATGGATGGTGCTAATCCCGGCCTGGCTTGCAGCCGTTTTCCTGCAGAAATCTCCATTAGTTCTACTTGGCGTGCTGGCCGTCGTGTGGACCGCCGATACTGCCGCTTATTTTTCCGGGCGGCGCTTTGGCCGCCGCAAGCTGGCGCCGCAGATCAGTCCGGGCAAAACCTGGGAAGGTCTCATTGGCGCTTTTGCGGCCGCCCTGGTCTATGGACTGCTGGCCAGCATTGTGCTGCAGCCGTCCGCGAGCGGCTACGATCGAGCTGCTACTCTGATTTTTGTGGGCAGTCTGACGCTGCTGAGCATTATTGGAGACCTCTTCGAGTCCTGGATCAAACGCAGCGCCGGCGCCAAAGACAGTGGCAGCTTGCTGCCAGGCCATGGCGGTGTGCTAGATCGCATCGACAGCCTGACGGCGGCATTGCCCTTCGCTGCACTGTATTTTCTGCCCGCGCTCGGTCTTTCATGAAACGGCTGGCGATTCTGGGGTCGACCGGAAGCATCGGTATCAGCACGCTTGCGGTGGTGGATCGCCATCCCGATCGCTTCGAAGTTGTCGCGCTGTCGGCGGACAAGCAGGTAGATCGTTTGCTGGAACAATGCCGGCGCTATCGCCCGCGCTTTGCTGCCATGGCCAACGAAGCGGCAGCCAAAAAACTGCGTCACGGGATACGCGAGTCGGGGCTGAATTGTGAGGTGTTGTCCGGCTCAGTGGCTTTGGAACGGATTGCTTCCGCTAGCGAAGTCGATGCTGTAATGGCGGCCATCGTAGGTTCAGCGGGATTGCCTTCTACATTAGCAGCCGCCCGCGCCGGCAAGCAATTGCTGCTTGCCAACAAGGAAGCGCTGGTCATGGCGGGCGGCTTGCTGATGGACGCAGTGGCGGCTAGTGGCGCCGTGCTAATGCCGATCGACAGCGAGCACAATGCAATTTTTCAGGCACTGCCACGTGACTTCGATGGCCGCCTTTCGCATTCCGGGGTCAAGCGTTTGTGGCTAACCGCATCGGGCGGACCGTTTTTGCGCACGGCGCGCGAACTGCTTGAACAAGTTACGCCACAGCAAGCTTGCGCTCATCCGAAGTGGGTGATGGGACGCAAGATTTCGGTTGATTCGGCAACATTGATGAACAAAGGCCTCGAAGTCATCGAGGCAAGTTTTCTGTTTCGCGCGAAACCCGCGCAGATCGAAGTGGTCATACACCCGCAAAGCATCGTTCATTCACTGGTTGAATACATAGACGGCTCGGTGCTGGCGCAACTCGGCAATCCGGATATGCGTACGCCGATCGCACATGCGTTGGCGTATCCGGAGCGCATTGAGGCCGGTGTGCAACCACTGGACCTGTTCACCATTGGTTCACTGCAATTCGAGCGCCCCGACCTGGACCGCTTTCCATGCCTTCGTCTTGCTTACCATGCCCTGCAGGCCGGCGGCAACGCAGCGGTGGTTTTGAATGCGGCCAATGAAGTCGCCGTGATGGCGTTTCTCTCCGGACGTTTGTCTTTCGCCAGGATTGCGGGCCTGGTGGAAGAAGTGCTGACGCGAGTCAAGCCCGAGCCCGTGCGTACACTCGAAGCGGTACTGGCGGCCGATGCCGAGGCGCGTGCGGCGGCAGAGCAGGAACTCAGCGCCGTCGGGATATAAACTGAATTCCGGATATAACGACAATATAGGCAGATCATGTCCATTATTTCTACCCTGATTGCGTTCGTGGTCGCGCTTGGCTTGTTGATCGTGTTTCATGAGCTGGGCCATTACCTCGTGGCGCGATTGTGCAAAGTAAAAGTACTGCGTTTTTCGCTGGGGTTCGGGCGCATCCTGTGGAAGCGCAAGTTCGGCGCGGATCAGACGGAGTGGGCGATATCGGCGTTTCCGCTCGGCGGCTACGTCAAGATGCTGGATGAGCGAGAAGCTCCCGTGGCGCGCGAAGAACTCCATCGTGCATTCAATCGACAGACGGTGGCAAAACGTTTCATCATCGTGCTTGCAGGACCGGTATCAAATTTCCTGCTCGCCATCCTGCTCTATTGGATTTTATTCCTGCACGGCGTGCCCGGCGTGCGCCCGGTAGTTGGGGAGCCGCTACCAGGCACGCCCGCCGCACAGGCGCAGATCGCGCCGGGCGAACTGATCGAGCGCGTTGATGAGGTGCCCGTGCCAACCTGGCAAGAGTTGCGGTGGGTCTTGCTCGACCGCGCGCTGCGTAGGGCCACTGTGCAGCTCGAACTGCACAGCGAGCGTGGCGACATCCGTTTCCAGCGTCTCGATTTGTCGTCTATTGGTCCGGACAAGCTTGATACCGATCTGATACAGGCCATCGGGTTAACGCGTTACCAGCCCCCGTTGAAGCCCGTAATCGGCCGGCTCATTGCAGGCGGTGCGGGCCAGCGCGATGGCCTCTTGGAAGGCGATCATGTACTGGCGATCGACGGCCGCGCCGTTGCGGCATGGGAAGATCTGGTTGCTTCAGTTACAGCGGCGCCTGGACGTGCGCTGCAGTTCGATATTTCGCGCGCCGGCCTTGAGCATCATTTGATTGTGACACCCGAATCGAAACACGAGGGCGGCAAGACGATTGGGCGCATCGGTGCTGCTCCGAAGATTGACGAAGCCGCGCTCAACCGGTTGATGACCGAAGTGCGCTATGGCCCGTTGGAATCAGTTGCCAGGGCGGCACAGCGTACATGGGAAGTATCGACCTTCACGCTGATGATGCTCGGCAAGATGATCATCGGGGATGTTTCGCTCAAGAACCTCAGTGGTCCGATTACTATCGCGGATTACGCCGGTCAATCGGCCCAGCTCGGCTGGCTGCCTTACTTGAGTTTTCTGGCACTCATCAGCATCAGTCTGGGTGTGCTTAATCTCATGCCGGTTCCGTTATTGGACGGCGGACACCTGATGTATTATGTTGCCGAAATCGTCAAGGGTAGCCCGGTATCGGAACGGGTGATGGAGGTGGGGCAGCAAGTCGGAATGGTTCTGCTCTTCAGCTTGATGGCGTTTGCACTTTATAACGATATAAATCGCCTATTGGGCAGCTAACGAGCGGATGAAGAATCGATTATTGTTTCTACTTCTTTCCAGCCTGATCAGCCTTTCCGCCAAAGCTTTCGAACCGTTCCAAGTCAAGGATATCCGCGTTGAAGGACTGCAACGCACCGAAGCCGGAACCGTATTCTCATATCTGCCCATCAAAATCGGCGACACGGTTACCAATGAACGCGCCACTGCCGCAGTCAAGGCGTTGTACGCGACCGGATTTTTCAAGGATGTCAGGTTAGAGGCCGACGGTAACGTCCTCATCGTGCAGATCGAGGAACGGCCGGCAATCGCCCAGATTGAAATCAATGGTTCCAAGGAGTTCGATGCCAAGCAGCTCAAGGAGGGACTCAAGGCAGTCGGGCTGGCCGAGTCGCGCATTTTCGACCGCGCGCTGCTGGAGCGCGCCGAGCGTGAACTGAAGAATCAATACATCAGCCGCGGCAAATACGGCGTGCAGATCGTCACGACGATCACCCCGCTGGAGCGCAATCGCGTGGCGCTCAATTTCGATATCTCCGAGGGCGAGGTCGCGAAAATTCGCCAGATCAATATCGTCGGCAACAGGGTATTCAAGGACAAGGAGCTGACTAATGAATTTGTGCTGCGCACGCCCGGCGCGTTGACCTGGTACAGCAAAAACGACCAGTACTCCAAACCGAAGCTGCAGGCGGACCTTGAAAATCTCCGCTCCTTCTATCTGAATCAGGGCTACCTTGAATTCACCATCGATTCCACGCAGGTATCAATTTCCCCCGACAAGAAAGATATTTTCATCAACGTAAACGTGACCGAGGGCAAGAAATTCCGGGTGGCCGCCATCAAGCTTGCCGGCGAATTGATCGTGCCCGAAGCGGAACTGCAAGCGCTCATCAAGTTGAAGCCTGGCGAAGTATTCTCACGCGAGCGCCTGACCGAATCGACCAAGCTGATTCAGGACAGGCTCGGCAACGAAGGCTATGCATTTGCCAGCATCAATCCGGTTCCGGAAATAGATCGGACGAAAAATGAAGTGACATTCACGCTATACGTTGATCCCGGCCGTAGGGTTTACGTGCGTCGCATAACCATCGCCGGCAACACCAATACGCGCGACGAAGTCATCAGGCGCGAGATGCGCCAGATGGAAAGCGGCTGGTACGATACCGGGAAGCTGAATCGTTCCAAACAACGCATCGACAAGCTGGGTTATTTTTCCGAGGTCCAGGTCGATACGCCCGCAGTGCCCGGTACCACCGATCAGGTGGACGTCGAAGTTAAGGTGACCGAGCGCGCTACCGGCAATCTGACTGCGGGCATCGGCTATTCGACGGCGGAAAAAGTTATCCTTTCCGCAGGCGTTTCACAAAGCAATATCTTTGGCACCGGCAATGCATTGTCGTTTCAAGTCAGTACTGGAAGTGTCAACCAGATCTATTCACTTTCGTACACCAATCCGTATTACACGGACGACGGGGTAAGCCGCGGGTTCGACGTGTACAAGCGCAAGGTCGATACGGCTAACCTGAATGCGATCGCCACCTATAACACGTCCACAGTTGGCGCGGGCATCCGCTTCGGCGTACCCGTCACGGAATTCGACACCATCAATTACGGCTTGGCGTACGAGCAAACCCAAATCGGTCTGTTTTCCAACACACCGCAACGCTATGTCGACTTCGTCAACGAATTCGGCTCGCATATCAACAGCAACCCGGCCACCGTCGGGTGGGCACGGGACAAGCGCGACAGCGTCATCTACACGACCAGCGGCACCGTGCAACGCGTTTCAGCGGAGATTGGCCTGCCCACTGCCGAACTGACCTACTACCGGACCACTTATCAGGTTCAGTGGTATCATCCGCTGACGCGCGACTTGGTGTTTCACACAGACGGCCAGATCGGATATGCCGCTGGATATCAGCAAAAGCCATTGCCATTTTTCAAAGTTTTTTATCTGGGTGGCGTGAATTCGTTGCGGGGTTACGAAACTGCTTCCATTGGCCCCAGGGATACCAACGGGGATGTGCTTGGCGGCAGTCATTTGCTCAACGGAAGCGTGGAAGTGCTCTTTCCGTTTCCTGGCTTGCAGAAGGACAAGTCGGTGCGCCTGGCCTGGTTCATTGATGCCGGTACCCTCGGTGAGACGTATGACTTATCGGAGACGCGCTATTCAACCGGCCTTTCATTCAACTGGTATTCTCCGGTAGGCCCGATGAAAATAAGCTTTGCCAGGGCAATCAATCCCAGGCCCGAGGACCGCAGGCAGCCGGTACAGTTCACTTTGGGGACGGTGTTCTAGTCCTGTGCGGAACAGACAATAGGAGACAGAAGTTGAATAAATTTCCGCTAGTGCTTGTCGCTGCGGCGCTGCTGATCGGCGCAAACTTGGCTGATGCCGCAGAGCTCAAGGTTGGCTTCGTAAAACTCGAAAGGCTGTTCAAGGAAGCCGCGCCGGCAGTCAAGGCACAAAAGAAAATAGAAAAGGAGTTTGCCGCGCGCGACCAGGAACTGCAGAAGCTCGCCAAGCAGGCGCGTGATCTGCAAACCAGCCTGGAAAAAGACGGCGTGACCATGGGCGAATCGGAGCGACGCGACAAAGAGCAGGACCTGGCCCGGATGAACCGCGATCTGCAGCGCATGCAGCGTGAACTGCGTGAAGATCTGAACCTGCGCAAAAACGAGGAACTTGCCGCGGTGCTTGAACGCGCCAACAAGGTCATTCAGCAAATCGCCGAAAACGAAAAGTTCGATCTTATTCTGCAGGAGGCGGTTTATATCAGTCCGCGCATCGATATCACCGATAGAGTAATCAAGGCGCTCGCAGACAAATAGCGGGGTCGCCATCATTGGATGCCCGCCCCCGGTTCAAAAGGCGTAGCACAGCGACCAGGCTCCAATGAACGGGGAAAAGCGCACATCTTTCAGTCTGGCGGAATTGGCCGGACGATTTGGCGGCATCGTCCTTGGCGATGCAGACGTGCGCATCCACCAAGTGGCGCCGCTGGAGACCGCCGGTCCCCACGAACTTTCCTTTCTTACCAACCCAAAATATCAAAAACTGTTGTCTACGACGCGCGCCGGTGCGGTACTGCTTGCCGAAGACTGCGCGGCGGCCGCGCGCTTGCCACGTATCCTATGCAAGAATCCTTACGCCAGCTATGCGCGGATAGCGGCCCTGATCAATCCTGAAACTCGTCCG
>JBJMWI010000113.1:0-74460 GCA_045810225.1 Burkholderiales bacterium | reverse complement strand
TTGATTTTGTTGTAGCCAATCACAGAATTCAAAATGAAACTGAACACCGACACAAAGATCGCGACAAAAAATCCAGACCAGAATCCGGTTACGACGAAACCGGGTACCAACCACGCTACCAGCAGCAACATCAGCGCATTGATAATCAGCACGAACAGTCCAAACGTGATGATCGACAACGGCAGCGTCAGTATGACCAGCAGCGGCTTAAGGAATACGTTGATGATCCCAAGCATCAGGCCGGCGATAAAAAGCGATTGCGGTGTCGCAAACGAAATAGTATCGAACAAGTCGTCCGCCACCCATAAAGAAAGCGTGTTGATTCCCCAGAATAGCAGGAAGCGTACGAGCGGCCGGTTCAGCATGAATTCGATGTTAGCACGCACCGTAGTTACGGGCTGCGGTCATGCGCTCTCTCTGACCGCTGACTCAAGCGCGTCGGGTCTCGGCGCGCTGCATTGCTGTACACTTCGCGGTTTTTCGAGAATTGTGCATGCCTGCGCAACAGCACACCTTGCCGCGTTCAATGTGGGTCTTGTTGGTCTTGCTGACGTTAGGCTGGGGATTGAACTGGCCGATGATGAAAATGACTCTGGCCGAGTTGCCCGTTTGGACCTTCCGTGGTCTGTGCGTGGCTGCCGGGGCGGCCGGGCTGTTCATTCTTGCGCGCCTGGGCCGTCAGTCGATTCGCGTGCCGCCGGAACAGTGGCTCCGGCTCATCGTAATCTCGCTCTGCAACGTCACCCTGTGGAACATACTTATCGGCTACGGTCTGCAGATGTTACCGGCTGGGCGCAGCGCGATTCTTGCGTACAGCATGCCGGTCTGGGCAGTTCTGCTATCGGTTTTCATATTGCACGAAAAGCTGACCGGTCGGCGCGTTGTTGGTTTGATGTTGGGCATGGCCGGAATGGCGGTGCTACTCGGGGGAGAGCTGAGCGTCATGCGCGCTTCGCCGCTTGGGGCACTTTATGTGCTCGGCGCCGCCATCGGCTGGGCACTCGGCACGGTGTTGATGCGGCGGTATCCGATGAAGCTCAGCACGACTGCGCTGACCGCGTGGCAATTGCTGATAGGTGGCTTACCGATCATGGTGGGAGCTCCTCTGATCGACTGGGGCAACTGGCACACAATCGGTGTTGGCGCCACCGTAGGCTTGGTTTATAACCTGACATTCGTCTTCATTTTTTGCTATTGGGCTTGGTTCAAGATCGCGACCACCGCACCGCCCAGCGTTTCTTCACTGAGCACATTAATGATTCCGGTTGTCGGCGTATTCAGCGGAATATGGGTACTCGGAGAATCACCAGAGTGGCGCGAATACGTCGCGCTGGTCCTGGTCATTGCGGCGTTGGCCACCGTCCTGATTCCGCCAAGGATGGCTGCCAGGTAGCCAGCGACCGTTACGTGCATCCGTGTGGATGTGGGCCGAAACGGCTATGAGGAATGTCGGCCACAATGGCTTGAAAGTTGCACAATAGGGATCAGCTATGAAAACCACCCTGCTACTGTTACTTGTTTGGGCCATTTCTGCCGGAATTGCGCAGGCCGACATCTATCGCTATGTGGACGAGGACGGAACGGTGCATTTCACTAATGTGCCGCAGGACAGCCGCTATAAGGTGTACCTGAAGGAAAAGCGCAAGCCAGACCCGGTCACCGAGACGTTGGCGAGCGAGATCCGTTACTACAATGAAAAAGACCGGGCGCGCTACGCCAGCACTATTCAGGACGCTGCAAAAGCCACGCGACTTGATGCAGCCCTGATCCATGCGGTCATTTCGGCCGAATCTGGCTATAACCCGTTCGCGCGTTCTCGCAAGGGAGCAGCCGGACTCATGCAATTAATGCCGGAGACGGCCAGGCGCTATGGCGTCAAAAACCGCCTCGATCCCGCGCAAAATATAAGCGGCGGCGCACGTTACCTGCGCGATTTGATCCGCATGTTCAACAACGATCTACAGCTCGCTGTGGCCGCATACAATGCCGGCGAGAATGCCGTAATCAGAGCAGGCAATCGTATCCCGCCCTACCAGGAAACCATGGCCTATGTTCCCAGGGTCATGACGTACTATCGCAAGTACCGGACGTCGTAACGGTTCGCTTGCACTTCGGCGGCTGTTTTGCGTACGGCTTGCAAGCCCTCGCTACAGCATTATGATGGCGGGACTGCACCAGTCGCGTCCTTGTTCAGTTTCAAAAATACCTAAGCTCATCCGTTTTCTGTTGATCTCGCCGTTCAGCTAGCGTGCAAGCAAGTCAGTGCGGCGGACCTTGTGTATTAGTCACATGCAACGCTGCCGCGCTTCCCCTATCATGCGCAATCTTTTGTATGCACGCTTAGGACCATAGTGAAAATCGACAAAATCGAAACCATGGTGCTGAACATTCCCTATACCAGCGGGGGTGCGTCGGACACCGAGGTCTGGGGCGGGAAGGCCTGGCAGACTGCCGATGTCCTGTTAGTGCAGATCCGCACCGACGAGGGCGTTACCGGTTGGGGCGAAGCCTTCGGTTATAACGTCATCCCGGCAACCAAAGCGGCCATCGACCAGATCCTGGCACCGATGTGCGTCGGGCGCGATCCGCGAGGGATTGAAGCGCTGATGCTGGAACTACAGCAGAAGCTGCACATTTTTGGACGCAGCGGGCCGATCATCTTCGGCCTGTCTGGAATTGACATCGCGCTATGGGATATCGCGGGGAAGCTCGCGCAACAGCCGGTGCATCAGCTGCTTGGCGGTGGCAAAGCTGAACTGCCGTGCTATGCGAGCATGGTCCGCTACACCGAACCGAAAGTCGTGGCGGCAAACGTCGAACGCGCGTTGAGCGAAGGTTTTCGCCATATCAAGTTGCACGAAATCGAATTGCCCGCGGTTCGTGCGGCCAGACAGACGGCCGGCGAACTCATTGACATCATGCTAGACGTGAATTGTCCGTGGACACAGCGGGCGGCATTGGACATGGCGAAAAAACTTGCTCCGCTGAATTTGCGTTGGCTGGAGGAACCGGTATGGCCGCCAGAGGACCATGCGGCGCTCGCAAATGTACGCGCCAAAGGTGGCATTCCCGTCGCGGCGGGCGAAAACGCCACAACGATCGCGCAGTTCAAACACCTGTTCGATGCGGGTGCTGTCGATTATGTGCAGCCTAGTCCGGCGAAGATGGGCGGCGTGTCCGAGCTGCGTCGAGTATTCACGCTCGCGGACGCCTATAACGTTACGGTCATGCCGCACAGTTTCTACGATGGGCCGGCGTTCCTTGCCGGTCTGCATGTCAATGCCGCGTTGGGGAGAGGTTCGATGGTGGAATGGCGCTACTTCGATCTCGAGAAGCGCCTTTATGGCGAGCATGCCGTTCCGCGCAATGGATCGATCACCGTCCCACAGTCTCCGGGTTTGGGCTACGACCCCGACCCGCAAGTCGTTAAGCGCTATCGCGCCGACTAAATCCAGCCCCGTTTTTCGCAAGAAGGTTAGCGTAATATTGATCTCATGAACCTCGAACGCATTACCGTTGAATTTCACGCTGAAGAAGACCGCTTGATGGTGCGTGTTTTCTTCGACAAAAAAGCCGAGATTCAATTCTGGCTCACGCGACGCCTGGTCAAGCGCGTATGGCCGGTGCTTTTGCAGATGGCGCAGGCACGTCCGGATATCCAGATGCAGCCCAACCCTGAAGTACGCAAGGCGCTGCTGGGAATGCAGCACGAGAAGGCGCTGCAGGAAGTTAAATTTTCCAAGGCAGCACAGGAACCCGAACGCGAACATCCGTTGGGTAGCGCGCCAATGCTGGTTAGCAAAGTGCGGGCACGAAGAAATGAGAAAGGCCAGACTGTCCTTTCCCTGCAGCCCCAGCTAGGCAACGGCGTAGACCTCGCCTTGGGAGACACACTCATCCACGGGCTCATGAAGCTGATGCAGGACACCGTGCTCAAAGCAGAATGGGACCTTGATCTAGCCGTGCCGGCCTTCGCGCACGCATCCTCCGGGAAAGATACCGATCGCACCGTCAACTGAGGTTGCATTAATGCGTTGTTGCGACAGGACCAATGTCTTGAGCAACTTTGCATCAATTTCCGTGTGCCGACGCTTAACGCCAGCGGTGCTGCTGCTGGCACTGCTGGCCGGCTGCGCAACATTCAGAAGCTATGATTCTGAATTGACACACACCATCAATCTGGTGTCCGCTGGCAATGTCGATGGGGCGATCAAGCAACTAGACAGCAACAATAAGTTGCCCGACAAGGATTTGCTTTATTACCTGGAATTGGGAGAGCTGCAGCGGCTGAATCATCGCTACGATGAAAGCGAGAAAGCCTGGCTTACCGCGGATGGTCATGTGCAGACGTGGGAAAAAACGGCCATGGCCAATCCCGAGAAAGTGCTTGGCAGCATCACCAGTGCGCTAATCAATGACAAATCGATTCCTTACGAAGGCCACGATTACGAGAAAGTCATGCTGACCACGCGACTTGCGCTGGATCGTCTCGCGCGCGGTGATTTCGACATGGCGCGCATAGATATCAAAAGAACGCACGAACGCGAAGCGATCATTGCGGAGCTCAAGGAAAAGGAGCTGCAGAAAACCCAGGAAGAAGCCAAAAAACGCGGCGTGAAGACCGGTTTCAAGGAATTGAACGGCTATCCAGTACAGACCATCGATAATCCGGAAATCAACGCACTCCGAAACAGTTACGAGAGCGCATTCAGCCATTACCTTGCCGGGTTCATTTACGAAGCGCTCGGCGAACCGAGCCTTGCGGCGGCCGGGTATCGCCATGCAATCGAATTGCAGCCCGGGCAAACTGTGCTGGAAGATGCGCTGGCTGGTTTGGATAGGCGCGTCATGCTAACGGACGAGGGTTATACGGATGTGCTGTTCGTGCTGGAATCAGGCGTGGCGCCAGCTCGTAAATCAAAGCAGTTCAATCTGCCTTTCCCGTACCGGGACCGCCTGCTGTTCGTGCCGGTGTCTTTTCCGGTCATTGCGCCGGCGCAGCCCGCGTTCATGCCGGCGGAATTGCAGGTCGGGGGCGAGGCCGCGGTGAGCACTACGATCCTCACCAGCGTGGATCTGATGGCACGCAAGGCGCTGCAAGAAGAAATGCCGGGCATTATTTTAAGAGGCATGATTCGCTCGACCAGCAAAGCCGCGGCGCAGTACCAGGCCAGCAAAAACAACAATCAGAGCGGGCTCGTCGCGCTTGCTGGGCTGGCCGTGACCATTGGAACCGTCGTAACTGAATCGGCGGACGAACGCGGCTGGCGCTCCCTGCCAGGGCAAATCGCGATCGCGCGCATGCGCATACCGTCCGGCGAACATACCCTTGGCTTCGGTGCCAGCCCCGTGGGACGAGATCTGCGTTTTAGCGTATCGGGGCGCTATGCGGTCATCAGTTTGCGGTTGCTCGGCAGTGCCGCTTTTTTAATTCCCTCTCCGGTGGTACCGTCAGCGAAGTCCGGTACGCAAGCCTCAAATATGCTGCCTCTTGATGTTCGGTCAACGACGATGGCATCGAAAACGTTTGGACAACCATGAAATCACTCTAGGAGCCGAAACATGAAGCTGCTCGTGCTTGCCGTTTTTATTCCTGCATCACTCATCGTCGCCGGATGCGGAGGCAACAAGTATGAACGCCCCGGATATGCCTATAACTGTCCAACCGGAAACGACAAAAAGATCAAGTCAAAAGAGGATCTGATCAAGGCGAAACTGGAAGTGGCGGGCTCGCTGCCGGATATCGATGTGGTGGATCTGCGCTGCTCTGACCGGGCTACCCTGCTGCGCATCGATATGGATTTGAAGAACGAGAGCAAGGACGTTCGCCGCATCGCCTATCGTTTTCGGTGGCTCGACAAGGAAGGCATGCGCGCATGGGAGGACGAATCATGGAAACCGCTGCTGATCTATGGCAAAACGCTGCAAACTTTGACAACAATGTCGCCGTCGCAAGAAGCAACTGATTTCAGGCTCGTAATCATGGACCAGGACAAATAACAATGCTTACCTCAAGGAGCAACGTCATGACTCAATCTCTCCCCATTCGGCTTGCCGGCGCATTTGCCATCTGCGTGGCAGTGGGCCTGTCCGGCTGCGCGTCCGAGAAAACGAAATACGGCGATGCGCGCGGCGTCGAAACGGTGACGAACCAGTTCGGCTCCACGGATTTGCAAATGATTGCAGAATCGATGACTCGGTCGATGGTTAACGCGCCGGTGGTAGCCGCTGGCAATCTGCCCGTTATGACGGTGCAGGAAGTCAAGAACAAAACCAGCGAGTACATCGATACGCGTGCAATCACGGATTCCATCCGCGTCGAATTACAGAAAAGCGGGCGCGTCCGTTTCGCAGCAGACGCAGCAGCGATGGATCAACAGATTGAAGAATTGAAGAGGCAACAAAGCGACTACTACGATCCAAAAAAATCAACCGAAATTGGAAAGATGGTAGGTGCCTCCTATCGGCTGGAAGGAAATATTTCCTCCATCGTAAAAGAAGCCAAGGGCGTAAAGGATATTTACTACAAGTTCAATCTGCAACTCTGGAATATCCAGAACGGGCTTTTGGAATGGACGGACGAAAAGGAAATCCGCAAGACCACATCCAAAACCTAGCCATCCGCTGTCTTTCTAATGAGCGCCTGGTGCAACTCTGCCGGGCGCTTTTATTTGCGTAGGCGAGGCGGATAAGGCGCAACGGGTCCAGCTTTTTGGCTATAGCGCGCATTTTTCCGATAAGCTAAAGCAGCCGGGCTTAACTGTCCGGATGTGCCACTGCAGAAATGTCGCCTGGTACAGACATAGCGGCGGGTGATACCTCGAAAAGATTTAATCCCGATCCGGAGCCGATCAAGTGATAGAGGTGCAAGGCCTCACCAAATGCTATGGGGAATTCGCCGCGCTGACCGACGTCAGTCTCAAAGTCCACGCCGGTGAAATAATGGTCGTGCTCGGTCCGTCAGGCGCAGGTAAAACCACGCTGCTTCGCTGCATCAACCGGCTGATCGAACCGAGCGAAGGCGAGGTTCGCATGGCAGGCGTGCCGGTTCCACGGGATAGCGCCGGATTGCGTCAATTGCGTTCCCAAGTCGGAATGATCTTCCAGGATCACAATCTCGTCCCCAATCTGTCGGTGCTCAAGAATGTTTTGTTGGGGCGCCTCTCACACATGCCCGCATGGCTTTCGCTGCTGCAACTGTTCACCGACGAAGACCTAAGCATTGCACTGGACTGCCTGAGGCGCGTCGATCTTGAATCACGCGCATGGAACCGCGCCAATCGGCTATCGGGCGGGCAGCAGCAGCGGGTAGGCATCGCCCGTGCGCTGGCTCAGCGGCCGCGCGCGATCCTTGCCGACGAACCCGTCTCCAGCCTCGACCCGCAGAGTGCGCGCCTGGTTCTCAATGACCTGCACCGGGCGGCGCGCGATCTTTCGATCGCGGTGTTATGCAATCTTCATCAAGTCGAGTACGCGCGGGATTTTGCCGATCGCATTGTCGGCATTTCCTCCGGCCGGGTGGTATTCGAAGGAACTCCTGCACAGCTCAACAACGCGGCGCTGGCCCGCATTTATCCTGGACTGAATTCTGCAGCTAAACACGAAGGCTCTTCGCCACAATGGACTGACGTCCCGGAGTCATCCAAGGTGCTGTCATAGTGAAGCCACAGCGGCTGCAATTCATTCTTGGACGACCGTGGACGGGGCGGGATTGGGCAAAATGGGGCGTTGTCTTCGGTATAGCCAGCGGCGCCCTTCTCTGGAGCGCCCGTTATCTTTCCCTATCGTTGCCGGAGCTGGTGAAAGGTGCGCCATGGATCGTGGATCTCGTTTCCCGAATGTTTCCGCCCAATTGGGAATTCTTGCGGCAACTGGCCAGGCCGGTTTTAGAGACCGTGCAAATCGCCGTATGGGGAACGGTGTTCTCGGCAGCCCTCGCCCTGCCGCTGTGCTTCATGGCGGCGCGCAACATGGTCCCGCGCTGGGTATTTCACACCACCCGGCAGTTTTTCAACGCCGCCCGCGGCATCAATGAGCTCATATTCGCGCTGGTTTTTGTGGCGGCGGTTGGCCTTGGGCCGTTCGCCGGTGTTCTGGCGCTATCACTTCATGGTGCCGGTATGCTCGGCAAATTTTTCGCCGAGGCGGTGGAGGAAGCGGACCGTGGCCCCATTGAAGCGTTGCGCGCAACCGGCGCTTCGGCCGCGCAAGTTGTAATGTTTGGAATTTTGCCCCAAGTATTGCCGTCCTGGATTGCCGCCACGCTGTACCGGCTGGAGGTCAATCTGCGCGCCGCGACCGTACTCGGCATGGTTGGCGCGGGGGGCATTGGTTTCGAGCTATACAGTAGTCTGAAATTGTTTCAGTACCAGGATACAGCGACCTGCGTGCTGGTGATCCTTGCCATGGTCATGAGCGCGGATTACTTTTCCTCGCGCCTGCGGGCGTTCATATTGGCACCGTGATCAGTAGCGAAGGTCTGCAGTAACGGCGCGCTTAGTGCCAACGATATTAGTTGGCGTTAAATGCGGGCAACTCTAGTTGTCATGCTAGCGCTGTGAAGTGCGATGCGAAGCGTTGCAGGCATTGCAATCCAAAGGCGTCGGGCGCCAGAAACGGGGCGCGATCGTACACCTCGGCCAGCCCGAGCCGCCGTGCCGCAAGGCGCTTGCCGTAACACACCAGAGTGTCGAGGGACTGCATGGTGAATACGATAGCTGGCAGGATATCCCGGTAGATCGCTTCAGCCTCCTGCTGCTTTTTGGCTCGCATGAGATCGAAGATCTGAGCTTGCGAGTCGAAGGTGTCGGTTGCCGGAATCATGCCCGCACAGCCCGCGCGCAGATTATCCGTCAGTTCCAACCCGCCGCGGCCGTTGAACACGGCTATGCGGCCCTCAGTTTGCTCGATGAAGCGGCGAACGGTAATGACCGGACCTTCGCCTTTGAGAATGCGGAAATTGGCATGATTACGGTGCAACGTGTTTACGCCGTCTGGCGTCAGTCCGACTCCGAGGTACTCGGGCGCATTCTGAACCGCGATGGGTAAATCGACCTGGTCGGCGACGGAGCCGAAAAATCGTATGAAGAAATCTTCCGCAACGTTGCGGTCGGGGGGCGGCTGCAGGATGACCCATGATGCGCCAAGCGATTTCGCAAACTTCGCAAAGTCGACCTGACCCTGTACCGTCGCGGCATTGACGGTCACGGCCAGGGGCAAACGGCCATTCAGTTCTTCTGCCACACATTCCACCAGTTGCCTGCGCTCCGCATCGACAAGTTTGCTCACTTCCGTCGCCAGGCCCAGCACTGCTACACCGTGAGCACCATTGCGTACGAAAGCGCTCACCTGCCGGCGCGTTGCATGATTGTCCAGTCGCCCTTGCGGGCCGAAAAAGGCATACAACATCGGATAAATACCGTGCGGCATCGGGCTGTCACCCATTTCGTTCTCCTATCCCAGAGTCACCATTACACCCACGCAAATTGCCGAGCCCGGTGCGAAAACGGTGTACCATTTTTCCATGTTCACGATATCGATTCTGCACATGAACCAATCTACGGTTTCCAGCCTCGCTATGGTATTAGCATTTGCAGCGGTGACGCGCAGACACCATAACCGCGCGCTTGAAATGCCGGTTCAAGCAGAATCCGGGGCGATAAAACAAGAAAAAATGCCGCACCAACGGGGGCGACCGTGGATTTGACAGTCGAAGAAGCCGCAGTAGTACGCACAAAAGTTGAAATGCTGCGGGTCGAACACCGCGATCTCGATGAAGTGATAGAACGCCTGTCGCACGACCAGGAACTGGACGAATTGCGCCTTCGGCGCTTGAAACGGCGCAAGCTCCTGCTCAAAGACCAGATCGCCCTCCTGGAAAGCCGCCTGGTTCCTGATATTCCGGCCTAGGGCAATTCTTCGCCGCTTGCTGAAACAAACACGCGCACATCCGCCAAAGCAACGCCGGTCAAGGCGGCCAGCGATTGGATGAACCGCCACCATATGCAAAGGTCTATCTTCAATTAGACCGGAACCGGATGCATGCGACAGAGCCTGACAACGATAGCCGCTGTATTGGGATGCCTGGCACTGGCTGGATGCGCCGGGCTCGAACGGCGTCCGCCCCCTTCACTGGATCAAATCGTGCAAATGTCCAAGGAGGGCACACCGCCGGAGGCGATTGTTCGCGAACTGCAGGACACGCGTGCGGTTTATCCACTCACTGCTTCGCAGATCGTCAAACTGCACGAGCAGGGGGTTCCCGAACCGGTACTGGACTATATGCAAAACGTTTACGCAGAAAGCATCCGTTGGGATGCGCGCATGCAATACGAAAGCACCTATTGGTGGCATAACTGTTTTTATTGCTATCCTCGTGGTGTCATCGTAGTGCCGCGTTGATCGTTAACACGTAAGCGCGTCGGTCCGATGCGCCGTCAACCCCGGAGCCAAAATGGTCGTCAACCACCCGTCACGCAGCGTGCCATTCACAATTTTGCTCGCATGCGCGCTTTTGTTCTGCGGCTGCTCGGTCATGAGCCCACGGCCAGTCATGCCGATTTCGGAAGTTGTTTCCTTAAGCCAGGGTAGCCCGGATCAGGCAATCAACCGCGTATCGACCTCGAAAACAGTTTATGCCTTGCGAGGATCGGATTTCGGCAAACTGGCTGATGCCGGTGTGCCGCCCGCTGTGCTGGACTATCTGCAACAGTCCTTCGTCAACGATGTCGATCTGCTTACCCGGTACTGGGCAACCGGCGAATCCCTGGGCGGTTGCGGATCGTGCTATCCGCAACCCGTGGACCTGACGAATCTGGCTAGCGGTGGCAACGGCATGGCGGATGCAAGCGGCGTCGGCCACTTCTATACCTATGGCAAACCGGAGGGGTTGCCCGATTGGGTCACCGCTTTCCCGGGTTACCCCAATGCACCCGGACTGACCATCGCAGAAGTCGAGCAATTGGTGAAACAAGGCACGCCATCAGCCGATCTCGCCGCACGCATTCAGGCTTCGCGCTTGCACGACATTATCGGCAACCAAGGCATAACCAAGATCAGCACACACCTTACTGCCGGTCTTAGTGGATCGCAACTCGCGCAACTGCATAAAGATGGCGCCAGCGACGAAGTGCTCGATGTCTTGCAGCAGAAATTCCTGGCCGAATACATCGAATTCGGCCGCATCCGCTATCAAAGCTGGGGCAAAGGCCAAGCCCCCATGCATTAGACCCTATCAATGCAAAACGGCCGCCCGATTTCGACCTCTAGCGATGTGCTAAAAGCAGAATTATCTTTTTTCTTCGAACGAATCAGTCACCGCGCCCTTTGTCGCGCTGGATACGAGGTAAGCGTATTTCGCCAGAAGGCCGCGCGTAAAGCGAAGCTTCGGTTGTTTCCATGCCGCACGACGCTTTGCCAATTCCTCGTCCGGCACGTTTAACTGGATAAGTTGCTTATGCGCGTCAATGGTAATTGAATCGCCTTCCTTGACCAGGGCGATAACACCACCGACGTAGGCTTCCGGCGCCACATGGCCAACCACCATGCCCCAAGTCGCTCCGGAGAAGCGGCCGTCGGTGAGCAAGCCAACCGAATCACCTAATCCCTGGCCGGTGAGCGCTGAAGTCGGGGCCAGCATTTCCTGCATGCCGGGGCCGCCCTTAGGTCCTTCGTATCGAATCACAACTACGTCTCCCGGCTTGATCTTGCGATCCATGATGGCTGCCATGACTTCCGGCTCCGAATCGAATACCCGAGCCGGCCCGGTGATGGACGGATTTTTCAGGCCGGTAATCTTGGCAACGCATCCGTCGGGAGCGAGGTTACCTTTGAGAATGGCGAGGTGTCCCTGCTTGTACATAGGGTTGTTGAAGGCGCGGATCACGTCCTGATCCTTACGCGGTTCCGCCGGGATATTGGACAACTCCTCAGCGATGGTCCGGCCGGTAATGGTCATGCAGTTACCATGGAGCAAGCCGTTCGCCAGCAACATTTTCAAAACTTGCGGAGCGCCGCCAGCTTTGTGGAAATCCGTTGCGACATAACGTCCCGAAGGTTTCAGATCACACAACACCGGTACCTTCCGGCGCACCCGCTCGAAATCATCAATGGTCCACGGAACTTCGGCCGCAGAAGCAATCGCCAGATAGTGCAGCACTGCATTGGTTGAACCGCCGGAGGCCATCACCAGGCTCACCACGTTTTCGATTGATTCCCGGGTGATGATGTCGCGCGGACGTATGTTCTTCTTGATGGCAGCAACAAGCACTTTCGCGGACTCCGCCGCAGAGTCTGCTTTCTCGGCATCCGGCGAGGCCATGGTAGAAGACTGCATCAGACTCATGCCGAGCGCTTCGAACGACGTTGACATGGTATTCGCGGTAAACATCCCGCCACAGGCGCCAACGGTTGGACAGGCATTCTTCTCGATCCCGTCATAGTCTTCCTTGCTTATCCTGCCTGCGCTGAACGCCCCTACCGCTTCAAAAGCACTCGCAATGGTAAGGTCCTGTCCTTTCCACTGGCCGGGCTTGATGCTGCCGGCGTAGACGTAAATGGCCGGAACATTCATGCGCGCAATTGCCATCATGCCGCCAGGCATGTTCTTGTCGCAGCCGCCGACGACCAGCACGCCGTCCATCATCTGACCATTGACCGAAGTTTCAATCGCGTCCGCGATGACTTCGCGCGATACCAGCGAATATTTCATTCCGTCGGTGCCCATGCCGATGCCGTCCGTTACGGTCGGCGTGCCGAAAACCTGCGGCATGGCCCCTGCTTTGCGCAAGGCATCCATAGCGCGATCGACCAAGGGCTGGATGCCGGCATTGCAGGGATTCATGTTGGAGTGGCCATTGGCGATACCCACTATCGGTTTTTCGAAATCGCCATCCTTGAAATCAACCGCGCGCAGCATTGCGCGGTTGGGCGAACGGGCCACGCCCGCGGTAATTAATTTACTGCGCCAATTGTCTGCCATGCTTCCCCCGATAGTAAGCGCGCCACCATTGCTCGCGCGTTTATTAGAATGATTCCTTGGTTTTCGACCAGTTTGCGTGCCCGATTCGGCGGCGTCTAATATATTATTGGCGTCGTTTTGATATTTCTTGCGAATCGATGGATTTGCGCCATCTGCGTTATTTCGTGTCTGTAGCCGAGGAACTGCATTTTGGCCGGGCAGCGAAAAAATTACATATTTCCCAGCCACCGCTATCAATGCAGATCCGCGCACTGGAAAACGAACTCGGCGTGACATTGTTACACCGCACGCAGCGCCATGTCTCGTTAACCCAGGCTGGCGCGGCTTTGCTCGGCGAAGCGCGGTATATCCTCGCGCGTGTTGAACAGGCCGTTCTGATGACAAAGCGCGCGGCGCGTGGTGAGATCGGCGAGCTCGCCATCGGATTCATCAGCGTGGCTGACTACAATGTGTTGCCGCTCGTGTTGCGCGAGTTCCGACGCCGCTTTCCGTTGGTCAATCTCAGCTTGCGCGAGTCGACTACGGACGCGCAGATTGCTGACTTGCTCGCCAACCGTATTGATGTCGGTTTCTTACTGCCTCCCATCGACGAACCGGCGCTGC
Source organism: Burkholderiales bacterium (assembly GCA_045810225.1). Classification (GTDB taxonomy): domain Bacteria; phylum Pseudomonadota; class Gammaproteobacteria; order Burkholderiales; family JACQAP01; genus JACQAP01. The sequence continues at coordinate 60,878 of JBJMWI010000113.1, read as the reverse complement.
AATCGGTACCGATCCTGCGCGAGCCGCTAATTGCCGCGTTGCCGGAAAAACACCCGCTTGCGCGCAAGCCTGGCAAGCTGGCACTCGAAAAGCTGAAAGATGCCCCGTTCATCCTGTTCCCGCGACCCAATGCGCCGGGCCTTTACGACGACGTGGTCAGTTGTTGCAAGGCAGCCGGATTCAGCCCCCGCATCGCGCAGGAGGCCATCCAGATGCAAACCATCATCAGTCTTGTATCGGCCGAACTTGGAGTCGCCCTGATTCCTGCCTCGCTTACCAACCTCCAGCGCACTGGAGTGGTTTACAAGACTCTGCAAGGAGGTAGTCCTCTAACAGAAGTTCATCTTGCATGGCGGCTTGGCGACAACCTGCCCGCGCTACGCGTGTTCGTGGAGGTCGCGGCACAAACCGCCAGCACTGCGCAAAAGCCGCACAGAGGCCGCACGCTTCGATGAACAGCTCCACGAACGGAATGTATTCCATTTTTTTATCAGATGAGTCTGCCACGTTACAGCTTGGCAGGCGCCTGGCATCCGTGATCGAGCCGGGGTTGTATATAGCCCTTTCGGGCAACATCGGAACCGGCAAAACCACATTGACGCGGGGCATCCTGCGCGGGCTGGGCTATGCGGGGACGGTGAAAAGTCCTACCTACACTCTGGTTGAACTCTACAATCTTTCTAGGATAGACTTATATCACTTTGATTTTTATCGTTTCAACGATGCTCAGGAGTGGGTAGACGCGGGTTTTCGTGACTACTTCACGCCGCAGAATGTGTGTCTTGTTGAATGGCCCGAACGTGCGCTGGGTTTGTTGCCTGCGCCGGACATTGCAATTACGTTGAGTGAAGAAGCCGAGGCGCGCCGGGCGCGCATCAGCGTCGAGACGGAGCGCGGAAAACATTGCCTGCAGCAATTGCCAGACTGATTTCTTTTACCAGCGGACCCCGGAAGGCAGGGGCCACAAGCAAACTATTGCTGCGCATCGCGCTCGCAAGTTCGCTGATCGCCGGGCCCTGCACCGGATATTCTGCAATCCAGATTGCTTCCGCCCGCGTATGGCCGGCACAAGAATACACTCGGCTTACGCTGGAGTCTGATGCCCCGGTCACGTACAGCGTTTTCACCGTGGCCACGCCGGCGCGGCTCGTGCTGGATCTCGAGGACGTGCAATTCACCACCGCGCTCGAGCAGCTTCCCGCAAAGATCTCTCCGGCGGATCCCTATGTGAAAGCATTGCGCATCGGCCGCTTCAAACCTGGCATTGTGCGCCTGGTGCTCGATCTAAAGGCAGCAGTGAAACCTCAGGTGTTCGTACTGCGACCGGTGGGCGACTACGGCCATCGACTGGTGCTCGATGTCTACCCGCTCATCGAAGCGGACCCGGTCATGGCGTTGCTCGACAAGAAGAACGCCGCGCCAGTACCACCATCGTTGCCGGCTGCGCCGGAAACACCGGCAGCCAGCGTGCCAGCAAGAACAGCGCCGCCGGGTCCAAATCTGGTACAGAAACCGGTGACGCGCCCGGAGGTTTCACGCCTGATCATGGTCGCCATTGATGCCGGCCATGGGGGCGAAGATCCGGGTGCCCGCGGTCGCACTGGCACGCATGAAAAGCATGTGACTCTGGCAATTGCGCGGAAGCTGAAAGTCCTGGTGGACGAAGAGCCAAATATGCGCGGCATGCTGATCCGTGATGGCGATTATTTCATTCCCCTGGTCACGCGCGTCATGAAGGCGCGCAAAATCCAGGCCGATCTTTTCGTTTCCATCCACGCTGACGCTTATGTGAAGCCTCACGCGCGCGGATCGTCGGTGTTCGCGTTATCGGAGCGGGGCGCTACTTCAGCAGCGGCCGGATGGCTTGCAAGAAAAGAAAATGAGGCCGATCTGATCGGCGGAGTCAATATCGATGTGGCCGATCCAACGCTAAAGCAGGTGCTGATCGACCTGTCGCAAACAGCGACCATCAACGACAGTCTCAAACTTGCCAAAGCGGTACTCGGGGAACTCGGCGGGGTCAATGACTTGCACAAGGCCCACGTCGAACAAGCCGGATTCGCGGTCCTGAAGGCGCCCGACATTCCGTCCATCCTGGTCGAAACGGCATTTCTGACCAATCCTGAGGAAGAAGTAAAACTCAAGGACGAAAAATATCAGGACAAGATGGCGCAGGCGATCCTTGTTGGAATCAGAAAATATTTTTCAGCGAATCCTCCGCTGGCGCGCAGCAAGCTTGCGCTCAATGAGCGGTAAAGAGTGACCGCATTTGGGGTGGTTTGATCTGCCCCTTTATTTCCCCGGTTCACCGATCACTGATTTCCCATGATCACAGGCATCTTGCTGGCCGCAGGCAGCGGCAGCCGCTTCGGCGCGGATAAGCTGTTGCACCCGCTCGGGGACGGTACGCCGATCGGGCTGGCTTCGCTGCGCGCCCTAAAACGCGCATTACCTAATGTCATCGCAGTAATCCGTACCGGCGATGACCGTCTGCGCGCCTGTCTCGACGATGAACAGGTCGCCATCTATGAGTGCGATGACGCCCATTTAGGCATGGCACACAGTTTTGTATGCGGTATTGAAGCCAGCCGCGATGCGGACGGATGGGTCATCGCGCTGGGCGATATGCCCTTCGTGCAACCGCGGACGATAAGTTCCGTAGCAGCACGCGTTGCGCACAACGGCCGTATCATCATACCGGCCTACCGTGGACAACGCGGTCACCCAGTCGGATTCGGTGGTCGCTATCTGAGAGAACTGCAGAATCTAAGTGGAGATGAAGGGGCACGCTCTGTCATCGGGCGTCATTCCGGCGAGGTCGAACTCCTGGAGGCCGATGATGAGGGAATTCTGCGAGACATCGATACCCGAGCCGACCTGAAGAGCACCAGTTGAGCAGGTCAGTTCGGTCTCAAGACAACCGCCTTGAGATCGCCGTCCACAATAAAGTTTCCTCTTATCTGTGCCGCCTGCGATCGTAATTCGACCGTTATTCTGCCACCGACATTCTTGCTCGGCGATACCTCGAACGCGCCGGTCGCAGACAATAGTCCGGAACCAAGCTTCACGTTCCGGTACTGGTAGCGGCCTCCTGCCAGATTGAGCGTGCCGGTGATCTCCTCGAAGCGCGTGGCGCCGCCCTGAGTTACGCCACGTCCGCCGGATTGCAAAGCCCGCACCAGGTCTACGCCATCCATATCGCCTTTTTTTACTTCGAAACTCCCGTCAATCCGGGGGCCATCGAAGAGCGTAGCCAAGCTTTGCGAAGACATTGCATAGCGCAGGCTGGATTGAAGTTGTCCAGTCGATTTGGCATCCCGGGTGAAGACTGCCATCAGGTGCTGCAATTCGATGCGTTCAGTTATTAGCTCACCTTCAAGTGACCACGGGCCGCCCCACATGATGACTGCGCTGCCTTTCGCAGCGCCACCGTAGAGCAGGGATTCAAACTTCTCGACCGTAATGCGCTGGTGATTAGCTATTGCTTTCAGCGTCAAATCTGTGAATTCGAGCTGCGGTCCGACCGGTGGTATCCAACCCTTGGTGGCGTTCAGTGCTATATCAATTTGATTATCGTGCGGGACGAGTTCCACGTTGACTTTACCGTCGGTCGATGAAAGCAGTGCCTTCTGTATCGACCCTTCCGGAGAAAAAGCTAGATCAACGTCGAATGCCGGCAATTTGGCGCTGCGAGACTCGAGCTTGGTTGATTTCGCCACGATCCGCCCTATTTGCAACGTCCTGTCGGAGATTGCCGAATCCAACCACTTGGGTAACCTGGGCAAGACTTCTTCCGCGAGCGCTGCAGAGTCCAATTGCATCTTATGAATTATTTTTACGTCTGCAAATGCCGAGCCGAATTCAGGGGAAACGGAAATCTTCTCGATTTTGACGTCCTGTGCCGTGCCGATTTTCACATTCTGAAGAATGATGTCAAACCCGCCCAGCACGGATATATGCATTGAACCGATTGAAACCGGCTCCTTCAGGTGCGCAGAGGCCAGCTTTTCTATCGATGGCACGTAAACGTTCATCGGCACCACCTGCAGGCCGCCTACGATGATTACAATGACCGCAACCAGTCCGATAAAAACCGGTTTGAAACGGTCCAGCGGTGTCTTGAGCCCTTTTTGCCGCTTCAGCGTGTCGACTTCGGCACGCTTGCGATCGCGCTCCTCTTGCTCTTTACGCCGCTTGACAAGAGCGTCCTCGCGCGAGCGCCGCTCATTTTCAACTTTCATCGCATCCTGGCGCAGGCGCTCCTGTTCGCGCTTGGCCTTTGCCTCTTCCTGCTCGCGAATGCGAGATTCCTTCTCTTCCTGGCGTTTGAGCTCTCTTCCCTCACGCTCTTGACGCTCGAGTTCCATGCGTTCGCGGCGTTCAAGATCTTGCGCTTCGCGCCGAGCAGCTTCTTCGCGAGCCTGCTCTTCCCGCTCGGCACGCTCAAGCGCAAACCGCGCCTGTTCTTCCTGCTCGCGACGACGCTCTTCTTCTTCTTCCCGCTTGCGCAATGCTTCCTGCTGCTTCTCAAATTCGACTGCGACCTGCGACTCCATGGCCCTCAAGCCGGAAATATCGAATTCGGGCAGATCATCGCTAGAGGAAGCGGCCTTTTTATCTCGTTCCCGGCGCTCATCTTCCTCGCGGCGTGCGCGATCCGCTGTTTCTTGCTGCTCACGGCGCTGACGCGCATCCTGCTCTTCGCGACGACGGCGCTCATCTTCTTCGCGGCGCCGCCGGTCTTCTTCTTCGCGGCGTGCGCGGTTTTCTTCTGCCTCGCGCGCTTTCCGCTGTTCGTCTTCCTTGCGTTGCCGCTCTTTTTCTGCGCGAACACGTTCTTCCTCTTCGCGGCGTTTACGCTCATCCTCGGCCCTGCGTTCCTCTTCCTTGCGCTGTTCCTCTTCGCGCTTGCGCTGTTCCTCTTCGCGCTTCCTGAGCTCCTCTTCCTCTCGTCGGCCGCGTGCCTCGTCTTCCTGCCGCTTGCGGTCTTCCTCCTCCCGCCGGCGTCGTTCCTCGTCCTCGCGTTTCTTGCGTTCCTCAGCTTCCCGCATCCGGCGCTCTTCATCTTCCTTGCGCTGCCGGTCCTCGTTCTCGCGGCGGCGCATCTCGTCTTCAGCGCGCCTGCGGTCCTCCTCCTTGTGCTTGCTCTCTTCTGAGCCGGAACGACGTTCCTGTTCTGCCCTGATCCTCTGCTCAGCTTCCTCACGAGCGCGCCGCGCGGCGTTTTCCGAGGTCCGCATGTGCTGTTGCTCAAGTTTCTTGCGTTCGGCCTGCTCGAATGCCTGCCGCTCGACCTCAAGTACTTTCGAAAGATCACGCTGCGTCTGGGCCATGGCTTCCGCCTGGGCTTTTTCCTTGCGTTCCGCTTCCTCGCGCAATTTCAGCGCAGCCGCCTCCTTCACCTTGCGTTCAGCCTCTATCTTTGCCAGGCGCGCGCTTTCTTCGCGAGCCAACTTCGCTGCTTCCTGCTTCTTCTGCTGATCTTCCTGGTCGCGCTTTTGCTTGGCTTCTTCTTCTGCCTTTGCACGATCCGCCGTCTCCCGCTGACGCCATTCGCTCTGGGCGTTCTGGTAGACGTTTTTGGTCGGAGCCAGAGAAGAGGTGAAGTCGAGATCGTCGACATAGGAACCTGCACCGCCACCTTTGGTACCGGTGGACGTATTGGCAAATTCCTTGATGTAACCCGCGGTCGTAAGATCGCTCAGTGCCTTTTTCATTTCGGCATCGCTGAACTTCGACTTGGAGATCAGATCGTCGACCGTACATTTGCCGTCGATCAGAGTAAGGACCTTGACCAGATCTTTTGCGAGCTTGCCGGCTTTGTTCTTGATTTCCAGCACACCTTTGCCGGTCTTTGAGTAAATTGTCTTTTTGTCCATCCTGTTCTTTCTCAGCCCCCGGAAAAAGCAACGCTGCGGGAATCAAATAAACGAACCAAGCCTCGTTGCAAAAGCCTTGAAAACCTTCCAATTATTAGGCTTGGCGGGGCGCACGTCTAGAGCCGATTGCCGATTAAAGAGAAATATGATGCCCCGCATTGTTGCCGGGTGCCTGATTCAACGCTGACTTTTATTTTCCGCGATTTCCGCCTCAAGGCGCGCCAAGTGTGCGTCTGAGGAAAATCAGCCAAGTCTTATAATAATTCGGCTGCAACCGGCACCCGGATGAACCCGTTTGCCTGCAGTTATAATCGGGCCGAGCCGCTCATCGTCGATGCCTTCCATACATCTGCTCCCCGATTTGTTGATCACCCAGATCGCCGCCGGCGAAGTGGTCGACAGGCCCGCGTCCGCTCTCAAGGAACTGCTGGAAAACAGCCTTGATGCAGGTGCGTCGGAAATTTCCATCCAGTTGACGGATGGTGGTATCCGGCAAATACGCGTTTCCGACAATGGCGTGGGTATTGCGGAGGAGGATCTTGGGTTGGCGCTGGCGCGCCACGCCACCAGCAAGATCGCCTCCCTGGAAGACCTCGAACGCGTGGCAAGCCTTGGGTTTCGCGGCGAAGCGCTAGCTAGTATCGCAGCAGTTTCGCATTTCAGTCTTGCCAGCAGGGCAGCCGGCAGCACGCGAGCATGGAAAGTTGAAGCGCGCGGCGGCACGCGCCTGCCGCCAGAACCCGCTTCGATTGCGGCCGGTTCCACCGTGGAGGCCTCAGAGCTTTACTTCAATACTCCGGCACGCCGGAAATTTTTGCGCACCCCGCAGACCGAGTACGCGCACAGCGACGAAGCATTCAAGCGAATTGCGCTGTCCCGTCCCAATGTGCGCTTCATGCTGACTCACAATGGACGCGCGCAGTGGCATCTCCAGGCAACCAGTGAGCATGAACGCATCCGGGCCGTGCTGGGCGATGAGTTTGCGTCCGCGTCGCTGCGCGTAGACGTCAACAGCGCGGGCTTCCACTTGCATGGACTGGTAGCTCAGCCGGCCTACTCTCGCAGCTCGCGCGATGCGCAATATTTTTTCGTCAATGGCCGTTTCGTTCGCGACAAGGTTCTGTCGCATGCAGTGCGTGAAGCGTTCCATGACGTGTTACATCACGACCGCCATTCGGCTTACGTATTGTTTCTGGATCTCGATCCCGCCCTGGTTGATGCCAATGTGCATCCAAGCAAGACAGAAGTGCGCTTTCGCGACTCACGAGGCATACACCAATTCGTGTTTCACGCCCTGGAGAAAACGTTGTCGACCGCGCACGCCGGCATGAGCGCAAGACCGCAACCGGCGTCGTCGCCTGCGTATCGGTTCGATAGCGGCTTCGTCCGTCAGTCCGATATGAATCTGCTGACCAATGAACCGGCTGCTTTTTATGCCACGCTGTTCGGCTCTTCCGGCACGGCAACGCCGTTTGCCTCAGCAGAGCAGGCGTTTGCCACTCTGCCGCCGGACGTGGATCACCCGCTGGGATTTGCGCTCGGACAGCTGTCCGGTGTGTACATCCTTGCGCAAAATCAACACGGTCTGGTAGTCGTCGACATGCATGCCGCGCATGAGCGTATCGTCTATGAACAACTGAAATTCGCCGTTGAGGGTGATGGCATCCCGACCCAGCATCTGCTGATTCCAGCGACGATGAATGCGAGCGCTCTGGAGGTCGCTACCGCCGGCGAAAATCCGGACACCTTGGCGCGCCTGGGCTTCGAACTGGCGGAAATCGCCCCGGCCGTACTCGCGGTACGCTCCATCCCGATGAGCCTGGTGCAAGCCGATGCCGCACAGCTGGCACGCGATGTCCTGGCCGGGATCGCGGAATTTGGCGGCACGCGGGTGCTGGCGGAGCGTCAGAACGAAATGTTGTCGACCATGGCGTGCCATGCAGCGGTCAGGGCCAACCGCGCCCTGACGCTCACGGAAATGAACGCGCTTCTGCGTGACATGGAGACGACTGAGCGCTCCGGCCAGTGCAACCACGGCCGACCGACCTGGTTTCAAATCACCACCGGTGAACTGGACAAGATGTTCATGAGGGGAAAATGACCGGCGAGGGGCGACAAGCGCCCCCGGCAATCCTGCTGATGGGGCCCACCGCCAGCGGCAAAACAAGCGTTGCATTGGAACTCTCTAGGCGCTTGCCGGTTGAAATCGTTAGCGTGGATTCAGCCCTTGTGTACCGCGACATGGACATCGGTACCGCCAAGCCGGATCTGGAAACGCGCTCCCAGGTTCGCCATCACTTGATCGATATTATCGATCCCACGCAGACCTATTCGGCGGCGCAATTCCGCGATGATGCCCTTGAACTCATGCAAGGCATCGTCGCGCGCGGCCGGGTTCCGCTTTTGACGGGCGGCACGATGCTGTACTTCAAAGCGCTGCGCGAGGGCCTGAGTGTCCTGCCCGGTGCCGATGCCAACGCCCGCATGGTGATCGACGCCATGGCCGCCCGAGCCGGTTGGGCTGCCGTTCATCGCGAATTGGAGCGCCTCGACCCTGTTACGGCAGCACGATTGGACCGCAACGATTCCCAGCGCATCCAACGCGCAATGGAGATCTTCTACTTGACCGGCAAACCGATGTCGCAACTCATTGCCACTCAAAATGCCGCTCCCTTGCCCTACCGGATGCTGCCGATTGCGCTTATGCCAAGCGACCGCGGCGTACTGCATCAGCGCATAGCGCAACGCTTCGAGCACATGCTGGAAATGGGGCTTATTGAGGAAGTGCGCGGATTGCGGAAGACTTATGTGCTCAATCCGGCGTTGCCGTCAATGCGCTGCGTGGGGTACCGGCAGACCTGGCAATTTCTGGATGGCGAATTTGACCTGGCGGCGTTAGGCGAGAAGGTAGTCGCATCCACGCGCCAGCTCGCGAAACGACAGTTGACCTGGCTTCGCGCGACACCAGGAGTCATGCCATTCGATTGTCTTGCCACAGACCTGCAAGCCCGGATCGAAGGCTGGCTGTCGCGGGAGTTGGATAAGTGATCGGTAATTTTGGTAATGTCACCACAAAGACACGAAGAACACGAAGAACGGCAAGGAAAAGCGCTAAAAAAAGTTGATGCGTTGTGTGGCTTTCTTCGTGGCCTTGGTGTCTTCGTGGTGAAAATGCGTACCACGCGTATCAGTTACTGTAGCGAATCCGCACCCGCCTTTGCGATTTGGCCGTCCTCGGTGGATTTGACACCGCTTACTCCAATCGCACCGACCAGTTGACCACCGACCGTAATCGGCAGCCCGCCTTCCAGCGGCAATGCGCCATGCAATGCGATCAGCGCATTGCGACCGCCGGCAATCGCGTCTTCAAACACTTTGGTCGGACGCTTGAACGCCTGGGCGGTGCGGGCCTTCTGGATCGCGACGTCAATGCTGCCGGTTTGCGTGCCGTCGATGCGCTGCAGGTAAAGCAGGTTTCCGCCATCATCCACCACCGCAATCACCACGTTCCAGTTGTTTTTCTTCGCTTCGGCCTCTGCCGCCGCCGCGACTTTCTTGGCGCCCTCGAGCGTCAAAACTTTTTTGTCTGCCAATTGTGCAGCAGCATTCAAGGACAGCAGGCCAAACGATGCAAGCAACATTAAAGACAACAATTTTTTTGCGAAAAACATGGTATCTCCTCGGATAGTCATTTTTTTGGGACGGAACCAAGATGCCCGGTGAACAAGCAGTCAACAATCAACATGCGCCTAGATACGATAACGCACCCGGCACCCAAATCCAAATCAGTCTTCTGGAATATCTATATGCTCAACGCGCGAGCGGGCCCCACCGCTCGCAAACGTCATACGCAGTAATTGGCCAGAGGCAAGCTGTCCGGACGAGCTGACGACCCGGCCGTCATCCGTTTCCACAATGCTATAGCCGCGATGCAGCACCGCGCGTGGATTGAGATGTTCCAGGTTGGCCTTCATTTTTCCCAGCCTGGCAGCGTATTGTTCCAGCATGCGTGACTGGCAAAAACTCATCCGCTGCCGCAACGCTCGTTGTTTCTCAATGAACGCCTCGATATCAGGAAGCATGCCTCGCAGTTGTCGAGACAGGTCCGACACATTCCATGCAGCTACATCAATAGCGCGCCGGGATGCTGCCTGCATCCGGGTAGCAAGGTGTGCCAGATGCCTCAACTCCGCCTGCACACGCTCACCGGGATGAACCAGACGCTTTGACAGGTAATCGAGATGCTGCATCCTGGTGTTAAGCGCGCGGTGAACATCGCGTGACAGCCGCTTTTGCAATACGCCAACGCGAGCCAGCAGTTCCACTCGGTTGGGGCTCACCAGCTCCGCCGCCGCAGTGGGCGTAGGAGCGCGCGCATCGGCGACAAAATCACTGATGGTGAAATCTGTCTCATGCCCGACGCCGGACACCACCGGGATGACGCAATCGAAAATGGCGCGACCGACGATTTCCTCGTTGAACGCCCATAGATCTTCCATGCTGCCACCACCGCGGCAGACAATCAGCACATCGACTTCCGCGCGCCTCGATGCAGCGCGGATTGCGTGAGCAATCCGCATTCCCGCGCCCTCTCCCTGGACGGGCGTGGGATAAACCACTACTCGAATCGACGGCATGCGCCGCGCCAAGGTCGTGAGGACATCGTGCAGCACTGCACCGGTCAGCGAAGTCACCACGCCGACTGCGCCGGGAAATCGTGGAATCGGCTTGCGTCGCAACGCATCGAACAGGCCTTCTTGTTCGAGCTTGAGCTTCAGACGTTCGAACGCCTCAAACAAAACCCCGAGTCCCGAGCGCCGCATGCCTTCGATTGTCAATTGAAACTCACCGCGCGCTTCGTACAGCGTGGGCAGCGCTCGCACTTCCACCTGCATCCCGTTCTCGAGCTTCCAGCCAACCAGCGCCACTTTGTTGCGGAAAAACACGCAACGCACCTGAGCATTGGCGTCTTTGAGCGAAAAATAACAGTGACCTGATGCGGCCCGTGTGAGGTTGCAGATCTCCCCAGCAATCCACAACAATGGGAAACCCGTTTCAATGAACTCGCGCGCGCGTCGGTTCAGTTCCGCAACGCTGATGACGGTTATATTCGAATCATCCATATGCAGGCGCAGCATTCCAGATCACAGGCCGAACGCGCTTTCCATCAGCATAGGTGTGCATCGCGGAATAGCGTGTTCCACTTCCATCTTGACACCGCCCGCACGGTTGTTTCTTCATCCACAGTTGACGCCAAACTGACATAGGACTGCCCGGAAACCCGCATGACTACAAGGGGTGGCGTAATAACTAACTGTTTTTAGACAATATTACGCCCGCCGCTTTTTTAATCATCCTACAAAAAAAGCTTTCGCAGATTTGACTTACCGTTCCTTTGTACAAACTGTGCACACACTTATCCACAAAGATTGTGGACAGATTTTACGTGAACGACTGCAACCGGTTCACTTGTCAAGAGCCTCTTGAGCTGCATACCGGTTGGCTTGCTGCGCTTATCGATGCAGTTTAAAGTGGCGCGGGTTTGAAATATGCGGAGTCTACTTGCTACACATCATAGAAGCGGCTGGATGGCCGATCTGGCCGTTGATCCTGTGCTCCATCATTACGCTCGGCATCATTGGCGAGCGCTTTTACACCTTGCGAAAAGATTTTGTCGCGCCACGTGATCTGCTGCCCAGGGTAGTTCAGGAATATCGCCAGAAGGGCGTTTCAGCAGACATGCTGGAGCGGCTGGCACAGGCAGCCATGTTGGGCAGGATCTTTGCCGCTGCCCTGAAAGAAGCGGCCAGTTCGCGGGAAATCATGAAAGAGTCGATCGAAGAAGCGGGACGAGCTGTCGCAAACGAGCTAGGCCGCTTTCTCACGACACTCGGTACCATCGCTACCATGGCGCCATTGCTGGGTCTGCTTGGTACGATTATCGGCATGATTGAGATCTTCGGGTCACAGGGACCCACGGGAATGGCAAATCCGGGTCAGCTGGCACATGGCATCTCGATTGCGCTGTATAACGCCGCGTTCGGCATTATTGTCGCAGTGCCGAGCCTCGTGTTCTATCGCCATTTCCGCGCTCGCGCCGATTCGCTCGTGGTAGAAATGGAAGTTCAGGCCGTCAAGCTGGTAGAAATTATTCACGGCCAGCGTCAGGCCTGAACTGCACGGTCATGAATTTCCGTCGCGGGTCGTTCAGGGAGGAGCCCGAAATCAACCTGGTTCCGTTCATCGACATTCTGATCGTTATCGTGATATTCCTGGCTGTCACAACGACGTATTCGCGCTATTCGGAAATGCAGATCAATCTGCCGACCGCAGATGCCAGCAAGCCCGCAGAACGACCGAATCAGATTAACGTCGGCGTGTCATCCAACGGTCAGTACATGATCAACCGTGCCGCAGTAGGATTTAGCACCCCAGAAGCCCTTGCAGCCGAACTCAAGCGCGCTGCAGGCAGCAACACCGACCCGGTTATCATCATCAACGCCGATGCCAATGCCACTCATCAGTCGGTGATCAATGTCATGGAAGCCGCACGAGTCGCGGGCTTCAGCAAAATCACCTTTACGACCCAGCAACAGCGCCATTGACGCCGGTGTGGCGCCGCGCCTGGCGTAAGGCGAATCGTTGCACTAGCCGTCAAAAGGGACCAAATCCTGGGATTCCTCGATCGTCACTGGTATCGCCTGTCATGGCTTTCCATCCTGCTGCTGCCCTTCGGCGCCGTATTCGCATGCGTGGCTGGGATTCGGCGCGTGCTCTACCGCTTCGGATTATTGCGTTCGTATCGGCTCACTGTTCCTGTCATCGTGGTAGGCAACATCAGCGCTGGAGGCACGGGAAAAACGCCTCTGGTGTTATGGTTGTGCGATTTTCTAACCGAGCAAGGTTATGCACCGGGCATCGTGAGCCGGGGCTATGGGGGTCACGGCCAGATAATGGCCGTAATGCCGACTTCGCTGCCCGAAGTGGCGGGGGATGAGCCGGTATTGCTGGCGACCCGCAGCGGCCGTCCGGTCTGGATTGGACGTAACCGCGTCGCCGCCGCGAGAGCACTCATTGCGGCTGAACCTGGATGCAACATCATCATCAGCGATGATGGTCTGCAACACTATGCTCTGGAACGTGACTTCGAAATCGCAGTGATCGACGGCAGCCGCGGCATGGGAAACGGTCTTCCAATGCCCGCGGGACCGTTGCGGGAAGGCGCGCGGCGTTTGAACCGGGTCGACGCTGTAGTTGTAACCGGCAATGCATTGTCCGCGTTTGCTGGCAAAGCAACGTTCGCAATGGCGCTGGAAGGCACGATGTTCCGAAATTTGCTCAATCCCGAGTTCCAGCAGGATGCGGCTGCGTTCCAGGGAAAACGCGTCCACGCAATCGCCGGCATCGGTAATCCGGGACGCTTTTTCGATCACCTGCAGCGCATGAAGCTCAATTTCGTGGCGCATTCGTTCCCCGATCATCATGCCTACTCTGCGGACGATCTGGAGTTTGCCAATGGCGATGCCATCATCATGACGGAGAAGGATGCGATAAAATGCATGCCCTTCGCGCGTGAAAACCATTGGGTATTGCCCGTGGACGCGGTCGTCGATACTGGCCTTGGCACGCTGATTCTGGAGAAGATGAAAGACCGGCATGGATCCTAAACTGCTCGATATCCTGGTCTGCCCCCTATGCAAGGGTCCGCTGCTATACAAAAAGGCCGAAAAGGAATTGGTGTGCAAGGCCTGCCGGCTCGCCTATCCGATTGTGGACGGAATTCCTGTGATGCTGGAAGACGAAGCGCGCAAACTGCCTCCGGAGGAAGAAGTGCGGTGAACGGTAACGCATGATCCGCTGCAACGATCCGGCTTCACCGATTACCGCTCCGCCTGTTACGAAATCACCATGCAATTTGTCGTCGTCATTCCCGCGCGCTACGCCTCTGCACGTCTGCCCGGCAAACCGCTTGCGGACATAGCCGGCAAACCGATGGTGGTACACGTCGCGGACCGTGCACGTGAATCGGGGGCGCACGAAGTCATCGTCGCTACGGATGATCAGAAGGTTCAGCAAGCAGTCGAGCAGCACGGACACCGGGCGATGATGACCCGGCCGGATCACGTTTCCGGCACAGACCGCATTGCGGAAATTGCGACCCTGCGCGGCTGGCCAGATGACCTTATCGTCGTTAATGCCCAAGGCGATGAACCTCGCATGCCGCCGCTACTGCTGCGTGCGGTGGCGGAACAACTCTCCACACACAGCGATGCCGCCATCGCCACTGCCTGCCATCCGCTGCATTCGGCAAACGAAATGTTCGATACCAACGCGGTCAAGGTCGTTCTGGACAAGAACGGCTACGCGATTTATTTTTCCCGCGCACCCATTCCTTATGCGCGTGACGCGTTCAAAGTGGCCATCTCGAGCCTGCCGCGCGGATTGCCGGCCTATCGGCACCTGGGCCTGTACGCGTACCGCTGCAGCTTTCTTAAAATATATGCAACTCTGCCGCCTGCTGCCATGGAGCAGTTCGAATCCCTCGAACAGTTGCGCGCGCTCTGGCATGGTTACCGCATCAGCGTGGTAGTTACGGACCAGGCGCCCGATCCCGGTGTGGATACGCCGGAAGATCTGGAAAATATGCGCCGGGCTTTTCTGACGAAAGGTTGATCGCCCGTATAATCGGCTTACGAAAGGCCGCAGTTAAAAGGCCGCGCTTCCAGGTTGGAAACGTACATGATATGAGGAGAGAAATGCGATTGATCCTTCTTGGCGCGCCCGGCGCCGGCAAAGGCACTCAAGCCGCCTTCATTACCGCAAGATTCGGCATCCCGCAAATTTCCACCGGCGATATGCTGCGCGCGTCCGTGAACGCGGGCACGCCGCTGGGTCTCAAGGCGAAAGGATTCATGGATGCCGGCGCACTGGTGCCCGATGACGTCATCATTGGCCTGGTGAAGGAGCGCATCAAACAACCGGATGCTGCCAAAGGCTTTCTGTTCGATGGTTTCCCGCGCACCATTCCGCAGGCTGATGCCATGAAAAACGCTGGCGTCACCCTTGACTGGGTTATCGAAATCGATGTTGAAGATGCCGAAATCATCCGGCGGCTGTCAGGGCGGCGCGTTCATCCTGCTTCAGGACGCACTTACCATGTGATATTCAATCCACCCAAAGTCGCTGGCAAAGATGATGGCACTGGCGAAACCCTGGTGCAGCGGGCGGACGACACGGAGGAAACCATTAAAAAGCGGCTAGACGTGTACCACGCCCAAACCCTGCCGCTGGTCGCTTATTACTCCAACTGGGCCAAAAGCGGTGCCCCGGGCGCACCAAAATACGTAAAAGTGACCGGTGTAGGCTCCATGGAATCGATACGCGATCGAATATTCAGCGCAGTGAAATGACGCTGTTGACTGCAACAGACTAAAAACGCAACACGCATGTTCCTGCGCGGGAGTACAGCAAAATGCCCAAGATGAATGCGTTCTATGCCCAATCCGGCGGAGTCACTGCGGTGATCAACGCTTCCGCCGCTGGCGTCATTGAAACAGCGCGCAGACATAAAGACAAGATCGGCAAAGTGCTGGCCGGCCGCAATGGAATCATCGGCGCGCTCACGGAAGATTTGATCGATACGAGCCGGGAATCCGCAACGGCAATTGCGAATTTGCGGCATACGCCAGCGGGCGCCTTCGGGTCATGCCGCTACAAGCTCAAAGGGCTGGAGGAAAATCGCGCGCAGTACGAGCGGCTGATGGACGTATTCAAGGCGCATAACATCGGCTATTTTTTCTACAACGGCGGCGGCGATTCCGCAGATACCTGCCTCAAGGTTTCCGGGTTATCCGAGTCGCTGGGTTATCCCTTGCAGGCAATTCATGTGCCGAAAACAGTCGACAACGATCTGCCGGCCACTGATTGCTGCCCGGGATTCGGATCGGTGGCCAAGTACATTGCCGTTTCCACACGCGAAGCGAGCTTCGATGTCGCGTCGATGGCGAAGACCTCGACCAAGGTTTTCATTCTGGAAGTCATGGGGCGCCACGCTGGCTGGATCGCAGCCGCGGGCGGCCTCGCGGCCGACCAGCCGGGTGATTTGCCAATCATGATTCTGTTTCCGGAAGTGCCCTTCGATAAAGGCACGTTCCTGGCCGGCGTTCAGGCACTGGTCAAACAATATGGCTACTGTTCAGTGGTGGTCTCGGAAGGTGTACGTGACCCATCGGGCGGATTCCTGGCGGATCAGGGACTGCGCGATGCATTTGGGCATGCGCAACTCGGCGGAGTCGCACCCGTAGTGGCGTCAGTGGTGAAGGAAGGACTTGGCCTCAAGTACCATTGGGCCGTTGCTGATTATCTGCAGCGCTCGGCGCGGCACATCGCCTCGAAGACCGACGTTGCGCAGGCCTACGCCGTCGGCAAAGCGGCCGTGGAACTCGCCATCAAAGGTCGCAACGCAGTAATGCCGACCATCGTGCGCAAGTCGAACAAACCCTACAAATGGACCGTCGGCGTGGCAAACCTGAGCGATGTCGCCAACGTAGAAAAAAAATTACCGCGTGACTTCATCACCGATGACGGCTACGGCATAACTGCCAAGTGCCGCCAATATTTGTCGCCGCTGATCCAGGGCGAGGACTACCCGCCGTTCAGCAACGGACTGCCCAGATACGTGACGCTGAAAAACGCTGCCGTGGCCCGCAAACTGGCTGAATTCAAGCTTTGAGCACAAACCGGCTGGTCTTGCTCGAAGTCGGTTAGAATCGCGCGTTTGCTCACCTGCCAGTCACGCCGGCAGTTTCCAGGGTTCAGGAGCCGGCCCATTTTCGGCTCTGTAAAACAAAGGGGGATTCATGTCTTCAGCACTGATCTTCGCGCTGGTCTGCGCGATCATCGGGATTGCCTACGGGGCGATTTCCATTAAATGGATACTCGGCCGACCCGCCGGCAATGCGCGCATGCAGGAAATCGCTGCTGCCATTCAGCAAGGTGCGCAGGCTTACCTGAACCGGCAGTACGCGACCATTTCCATAGTCGGCGTGATTCTGTTCGTGCTGCTTGGGTTCGGGCTCGACTGGTATTCGGCCGTTGGTTTCCTGATTGGTGCGGTGCTATCCGGCCTGACCGGCTTCATCGGCATGAACGTCTCGGTGCGCGCCAACGTACGCACCGCAGAAGCAGCCAGCCATGGCATCAATGCCGCCCTGCAAGTCGCATTTCGCGGCGGCGCCATCACTGGCATGCTGGTCGTGGGCCTTGGCTTGCTCGGCGTAGCGGGTTACTACGGCATCCTGCTTGCGCTGGTTGATCCGGACAAAGCCCTGCACTCGCTCGTCGGACTTGCATTTGGCTCCTCGCTGATCTCCATATTTGCGCGCTTGGGCGGCGGCATTTTCACCAAGGGTGCCGACGTCGGTGCTGATCTGGTGGGCAAAGTCGAAGCCGGCATCCCGGAAGACGATCCACGCAATCCGGCCGTGATCGCGGACAATGTTGGAGATAACGTCGGCGACTGCGCCGGCATGGCAGCCGATTTGTTCGAAACCTACGCGGTTACCATTGTCGCCACCATGTTGCTTGGCGGTCTGCTGGCGGCCCAGGTTGGCCCCAACGCGGTGCTCTACCCGCTAGTGCTGGGAGGCGCTTCAATCATTGCCTCCATCATCGGCACGTTTTTCGTAAAGGCAAAAGAAGGCGGCAAGATTATGAACGCGCTGTACAAGGGCGTCATCGTGTCTGGCGTGCTCGCTGCGATCGCGTTTTACTTCATCACCGGCAAGATGATGGGTGACAGCCCGCTGGGCGCGATGAATTTATTTTATGCATCTCTCGTTGGTCTCGTCCTGACGGCGCTGATGGTGGTCATCACCGAGTACTACACCGCGACCGAATACGGACCGGTGCGCCATGTCGCCGCCGCTTCGCAAACCGGCCACGCCACCAACATCATTGCCGGCCTGGGCGTGTCGATGAAATCTACCGCGCTGCCGGTGCTCGCGGTATGTGCGGCCATCTGGGCTTCCTATTCGTTCGCCGGCTTGTACGGTATAGCCATTGCCGCAACGGCAATGCTGTCCATGACCGGCATGATTGTGGCGCTGGACGCGTACGGTCCGATCACGGACAACGCCGGTGGCATCGCTGAAATGGCCGGCCTGCCGGCAAACATCCGCGACATCACAGATCCACTCGATGCGGTGGGCAATACCACGAAGGCGGTTACGAAAGGGTACGCGATCGGATCGGCCGGGCTTGCCGCGCTGGTTCTGTTCGCTGATTACACGCATAACCTCGAATCGCTGCACAAGCTTGGCCCAGGTACGCTGGTCAAGGGGTTCGAACTGTCCGATCCGGCCGTCATCATTGGCCTGTTCATCGGCGGCATGGTGCCTTATCTGTTCGGTGCCATGGCCATGGAAGCCGTCGGACGCGCTGCAGGCGCGGTCGTCAATGAAGTACGGCGGCAGTTCCGCGACATCAAAGGCATCATGGAGGGCACCGCGAAACCCGACTATTCGCGCGCGGTGGATATGCTGACCAGGGCGGCCATCAAGGAAATGCTGATCCCCTCATTGTTGCCGGTACTGGTACCGGTGGTGGTTGCCTTCGGCATGAACTGGCTGATGGGTCCTGGCGCGGGCATTCGCGCACTGGGCGGACTGCTGATCGGCACGATCGTCACTGGCCTGTTTGTCGCTATTTCCATGACGACCGGTGGCGGCGCCTGGGACAACGCCAAGAAATATATCGAGGATGGTCATCACGGCGGTAAAGGTTCCGATAGCCATAAGGCAGCGGTGACCGGCGATACCGTTGGCGACCCCTACAAGGACACTGCCGGTCCGGCGGTAAATCCCCTGATCAAGATCATCAATATTGTTGCGTTGCTGTTGGTGCCCTTGCTGTAGCGCAATCGCCGGGTATCAGCCAAAAATCCCGCGCTTTACAACGCGGGATTTTTTTGCCTGCACGCAGGGACATCGGTCACTAACGCAGCCACTAGAGATATCACATGGCCGTCAAGGCAACCATTTTCAAAGCCACCCTGCACATCGCGGACATGCAGCGCGGCTACTACCATGACCACGCATTGACCATCGCACGCCACCCCTCCGAAACCGATGAACGCATGATGGTTCGGTTGTTGGCATTCGCAATGAACGCGGATCAATCGCTAACGTTCGGCGCAGGCTTGAGCAACGACGATGAGCCCGACCTGTGGCGCAAGGATCTGAGCGGCAACATAGAAACCTGGATTGATGTGGGGCTGCCAGACGAGAAACGCACGCGCAAAGCCAGCGGCCGCTCCGGTCAGGTACTCGTGTACAGCTATGGCGGCCGCGCCGCCGACTTGTGGTGGAAACAGGTCAGCGACAAGCTCGCGCGCTTACACAAGCTCACAGTCATCAATCTGCCGCATGCCGGAACGCAGGCGCTCGGTCGGTTTGCCGCCCGCAACATGGACCTGCAGTACACCATGCAGGATGGGCAAGTATGGGTTGCGGATGGCCATCAGTCGGTGCAGATTGATCCCCAGGTCAGGTTAGCCGCGGAACCGCGCAGGCACTGAACCGGATACACGCTTGCGTTGTTCCGCGCCATAATGGGCATCCATCCCGGTCGCGGCCATCGATGAGCGCAACTTCCCTGACCTCCGTCGACACTCTGGTCCAAGCGATTCCCGACGGCGCGCTGCTTGCGGTACCGAAGGATTCGTCCGGCGTGGCCATGGCGGCCACCCGTGCACTTCTGCGGCGCAAGATACGCGATTTGCATTTGCTTTGCGTGCCGGTCGGCGGACTGCAGGCCGACCTGCTGATTGGTACCGGTGCCGCGAGGGTGGTGGAGACATCGGCGATTACGTTGGGAGAGTTCGGCGCGGCGCCCTGCTTCACCCAAGCATTGCGCAACGGGTCGCTCTCAATCATGGATGCAACCTGTCCGGCTATCTATGCCGCCTTGCAAGCCGGCGAAAAAAACATTCCGTTCATTCCACTGCGCGGCATCATTGGCACCGATCTGCTGCGCCATCGCACTGACTGGAGAGTCATCGATAATCCATTTGCCGCCAGTGATCCAATCGTGTTGCTGCCGTCCATCCGGCCGGACGTTACGCTGTTTCATGCGCGCTATGCCGATCGCGATGGCAATGTATTCGTCGGCAAAGAGCGCGAAGTGATGCTCATGGCGCATGCTTCCAGAACTACGCTCGTCACGGTCGAGGAAATAGTCGAGGGCAATCTGCTCGAAGATCCGGCGCGCGGCGGTGCGGTACTACCTTCGATATACGTATCGGCCATTGCGTTGGCAAAAGGCGGCGCCTGGCCGCTCGGCTTCGCGGATCTTTATGCATCGGACGGTGCGGCGATAGCGCGCTACATGGCGCTCGCGCACACCATGGATGGATTGGAGCAATTCATCGCGCAATGGGATAGCGGCGTGCAAGCCGCGGCATGACTGCATTCAGTTCCACCGAATTGCTCATCACGGTGATTGCGCGGTTATTGCAAGACTGCGCGCATGTGGCCGTCGGCGCTTCGTCGCCGATCGCGGGCGCCGGTGCGCTGCTGGCCCGGTCGCAGTCTGGCGGAGCGATGCGCGTCAGCGTGCTGGGTTCAGTCAAGGACAACGCTTTTACCAGCGGCGGCGTGGAACTGTTCGATCTCGCCGCACAGGGGCGGATCGACGCGTTTTTTTTGGGCGGTGGACAGATTGATGGCCAGGCCAACATCAACCTGGTCGGCACCGGCCCCTATCCGCATACGGACGTGCGCTGGCCGGGTTCTTTCGGCTCGGCGTATCTTTATTTTCTGGTCCCGCGCGTGATTCTGTTTCGCGAAGAACACACTCGCCGCGTCATGGTGCCAAAGGTGGATTTCATCAGCGCGCCCGGCGTGAGCGAGGCGGGTGTGTACCGCGCCGGCGGGCCGTACGCACTGTTGACCGGGTTGGCGCTGTTTTTGTTCGACCGGTCACAGCGTCGCTTTCGGCTGGACAGTGTGCACCCGGGTCACAGTATCGAGGAGGTACGCGACCACACCGGGTTCGAATTTGACTGCCCGGCGCATGTTCCTATGACGCGCAAGCCCGATACTGCTGTTCTGGCCGCGATCCGCGGCCGCATTCGCGCCGACATCGCGCTCACGTACCCGCAATTCGCAGCACGCCTGTCACCGACCTGATCAGAGACCCAGCAGCGCAGCGCCCAGCAGCGTTAATCCCGACACCAGCAGCAATGCTTCGATCAGCAGGCTGAACTGTTCGGCTGCCAGCTTCGGCACCAGCCGCTTGGCGAGGAAGGAACCTGCCATCAGCGAGCTGCCGATAATCATGCCGTTGATAAAAATTTCGGCGGGCAATGCGCCGAAGCTGCGAAACACAATGGCCTTGCTGAGATATAACGCGAGTGAGCCCAGTGCCTCGCTGCCCAGATACGCGCCCTTGATCAGGCCGAAGCCGAGAAAAAAGGGCGCATTGATCGGGCCCGTGGACACCACGATGCCGGTCAAGTAACCGATCAGCGCTCCGCACACGGCAAGCCCCCACAGCGCCACGCGCAGGTTGTGCCGGGCGAGCCAGCGCCGGCCCGGAATCACAGCGAGGAAAAAGCAGCCCATCACCAACTCGCTCCAGCGTTGGGAAATGGTTAGCAACGTCGATGCGCCCAGGGCAGCGGCCGGCACGCCGGTGACGGCATACGCCGCGACCGCGCGCCAGTGCACGTCGCGCCACCAGACCAGCACGCGCGATGCATTACCCAGCAAGGCGGCCACCGCCATGATAGGCACCGCTTCACGCGGACCGTACAGCATCACCAGTACCGGCATCAGCATGATCGATGAACCAAAACCGATCACACCGCCCAGCGTGCCAGCCACCACGCCCAGCAGGAGTACCGCAGGCAATTCCGCGTGCAGATACATCGCTACGGGTTCAGCCGGGACGGTGTGCGTCTCTGGGGTAAAATGAAATGATCCTTTCGTGCAACGATCCCGCAAGCGGCATACGGCTTGCGCCGCAACCCGATGTCACCGACCGGCCAGATTGCAATGGAACTGCGGCAACTCGAATATTTCATCGCCATCGCCGAAACCGGCGCGTTCTCGCGCGCCGCGCTGCGCCTGTCGGTCGGACAGCCGATCCTCAGCCGCCAGATCAAGGCACTTGAACAGGAATTGGGCACTGAGCTTTATCATCGCACGGGCCGAGGTATCGTGCTGAGCGAGGCCGGCAAGATTCTGGAACAGCATGCGCGCGGCGTGCTGGAGACAACTGCCGGAGCACGCCGCGCGATTCATGCGCTCGGCAGCGGACCGGCGGGCCGCGTGGTGATTGGCATGCCACCTTCCGTGGGCGCAGTGCTGACCGCTTCGCTGGTGCGACAGTTCCGCCAGGAGTTTCCGCAAGTTTCGCTGGGCGTCATGGAAGGCTTCAGCGGGCATGTACTCGAATGGCTGACGACGGGCCGGATCGACGTGGCGGTGCTGTACAACGCACCGCGCACGAGCGCGCTGGTGCGCGAACCACTGCTCACCGATGAATTGTTTCTGCTCGGACCGATCGCCGATCCGGCCGGCGCGGGTAGTGCACAGGTTGCAGGTTGCAGACTTGCCCACATTCCGCTGATCCTGCCGAGCCGTCCGCACGGATTGCGCATGCTGGTTGATGAGCTGCTTACGGACATCGGCGTCAAGCCCAACGTGCAAGTTGAAATCGATGCAATGCCGTCCACGCTGAGCCTGGTGGAAGCCGGCATCGGCTACACGATCCTGTCGTATTCCAGTGCGCATCATCTGCTGGAGGCCAGGCGCATCCGCAAGTGGTCGATCGTCGAGCCAACCATGACGAGATCGCTGGTGGTTGCGACTTCGATGCAACGGCCGGTGACCAAGGCGGCCCGGGCGCTGGTGGGATTCGTGCGCAAGCAGGTCGATGCGCTGGTAGCCGAAGGCCGCTGGGCTCCCCTGCCAAGCAACTCAGTACAGGAGCTGCGGACGTGAAAACGATTGCGACATGCATGCGGGCATTGGCGCTTGCGCTGTTGTTGATTGCGGCGACAACCCAGGCAGCGGACCCGTATCCCAGTCGACCCATTCGCTGGGTCGTACCCTGGCCCGCAGGCGGGATAGCCGATACGCAAGCGCGCATCATTGCCGACCAACTCGGCAAAGCACTCGGGCAGCCGGTTGTCATTGATAATCGTGCCGGCGCAAGTGGCACGCTCGGCGCGGATTTCGTTGCCAGTGCAAAGCCGGACGGCTATACGCTGCTTTACATCTCTCCCAACGAGCAGGCAATTGCCCAGGCTATCGGAATGAAAGTGCGCTATGACGCGCAAAAAGACTTCACGCCGATTACGCAGATGCTGCGCCGTCCGGCGGTGCTGGTGGTTACTGCGTCCCTGAATGTGAACAGCGTTGCCGAACTGGTCAAGCTCGCCAAGACAGATAGCACATTGAGTTATGGGACGCCGAGCGTCGCGCATTTCTGCCACTTCGCAGCGGAAGTATTCAATCGAAGGGTCGGCATCAAGGTACCGGCAGTCCCCTATAAAGGGGAGGCGCCGATGATCAACGATTTGCTGGGCGGACAAGTCGCCTATGGCTTTGGCTTTGCGACCACCGTCGCGCCCAACGTAGCGGCCGGGCGCATACGCGCGCTCGCCACTACGGGAAGCGCGCGCTCGCCGCAGTTGCCCAACGTGCCGACTTTCGCAGAACTGGGCATGCCGGAAGTGCAGATGTACATCTGGACTGGTATTGCAGCACCCGCTGGACTTCCCGGCGACATCACGGCACGCCTGCAAAGCGAGTTGAGCAAAATATTGCGCAGCCCGGCGATCAAATCACGCCATGAATTCGCCGATTCGGAAATCGTCGCCAGCAAGCCGGAAGACTTCGTGCAATTTCTCGCCGCAGAACGCCAACGCTGGGCAAAGCTGGTCAAGGAAACCGGAATTACAGTGGACAACTGAAAGCTTTGGCGCTGTGCTAAACCTTCCGTGCAATTACTTTTTCGGGTCGGCGTCCAGCCGCACGATCCAGTCTTCCATGCCGCTGCGCGCAACAGGGTAGCGCTCCATGACCAGCGGGTCGTGCCCGGGGATGATGTGCTCGCGCGAAGTCGCCAACCGGCGCAGCGTCTTGTAGCCCGCCAGCATGTCGGCCAGGTTGTACAAAATCGGAAAGGCGCGATCCTGTTCCATGTGTGCATAGAAATGGCTCGCGTCCGAGGCAAGCACCACCCAGCCCCTGCGCGTGCGCACACGAACCGCCTGCATGCCCTTGGTATGGCCGCCAATGTGATGCAGCTCTATGCCCGACGCCACTTCACCGGCGCCGTCATGAAATTGCACGCGCTGGTCGAATACGCAACGCACCAGGTGGGATATGTCCTCCGGCTCGTAACCGTGCCGCATCATGCCGTGGCACATGCAGCGGCCGGTCGCAAATTCCATTTCCTTGTCCTGCAGGTGATAACGCGCATTGGCGAACAGCGGAATATTGCCGGCGTGGTCGTAATGCATATGCGTGATGATGACGTCCGTCACCTTGCCGGGATCGAGTCCGAGCGCACCGACGCCTTCCGCGACCGGCCGCACAATCTGCCGGTTGCGCTTTTTCGCCATGGCCTCGCTGAACCCGGTATCGACCACCACGGTGCGCTGTTTGTTCGAGATCAGCCATACGTAATAATTCAACGGCATCTCGGTGTCGTGCGCATCGCCGCCGATGAAGTTTTCCGGCGAACGGCGCATGAGCCGCGCATATTTGATCGCGTGGACTTCATAAACATCTTGTTCCATTGCCGTGCTCTCCTCGTGGTTCGAAGCCGGCTTATTTTTTCTCGGTTCGGTCGAATTCGGCGAATGTTTCTTTGGCCACCCGGAAAGCGTCCACGCCAGCCGGAATGCCGCAATAAATCGCGACCTGCAATAACACTTCACGAATTTCAACCCGCGTCACGCCGTTGCGCAGTGCGCCCGCGATGTGCATCTTCAATTCATGCGGCCGGTTCAGCGCGCACAACATGGCCAGATTTAGCATGCTGCGGGTCTTTTTTGGCAATTCCTGGCGTCCCCAGATCTCGCCCCAACAGTATTCCGTCGTGAGCCTTTGCATCGGCATGTTGAAATCATCGGCTGCCGCCAGCGCTTTCTCCACGAACTCCGCGCCCAGCACCGACTTGCGGATTTCGAGGCCCTTCTTGAACAGATCGTCGTTCACTTTATTCTCCTGTTGGATGAAAACTATTTAGTGTTTGGGCCACAGCGGCGCCGCGAGGGCGTCCTTGGCTGGATACACGGTAATCGGCACACCTTTCTGCCATTGCACGATCAGAAGGCTGGCGCCTTCGCGCCGGCCATTATCGTCGAACTTCAGCTTGCCATTGCCGGGGAAAAAATCGGCCGGACCGCCACTGAGGTTCATAGCATGCAACGCCTTCGCGACTGCTTCGCGGTCGGCTTTTCCAGCGGCCTCGAGGGCGGCCTTGAAGATCAGGATATCGCCATAAGTCGTCACGAAATGCTGCGTCGGCCAGGGCTCACCGGTTTTGTTCTTCACTTCCGCAACGAAATTCTTTTGCGCGCTGGTGGTCCAGTCCGCAACGACCGCCATGACGCCTTCGAGCTGCTCGATGTTCATGTTGGTGCGCAGGTCGGGATCGAGAATGGCGGCGCCATTGGCGATGGTCGGCACTTTTCCGCGCCCAAGGCCGAATTCATTCATTTTTTCCAGCAAGAGTTTCGCATCCGAAATCACCGTCGGAAGCAGGATCAGGATGTCGGGCCGTGCCGAGCGCACTTTCTGGATTAGCGGCGTGGCATTCGCAAGCGGCGGCGTGAACGTCTCGTCGACCACCAGCTTCAGACCCATCTTCTCAAATTGATGATCGCGCATCCGTTTAACGAAGGACACCGATGCAGCGGTGTTGTCCATGACAATGCCTACCGTCTTCGGCCGCTGTCCGGAGGCTTTCTGCGCCATGTCGATCAATGCCGGCAGCGAGCCTTCAGCCTGCTGCACGCCGGTCGCGGAAGTCTGGAACACGTACTTGAACCCGCGCGACGTGATCAGATCGGAATAGGAAAATGTCAGCACCGGAAGTTGCGCACGCTCGGTGACTTCAGTGACCGCCAGGGTGAAGGAGCTCAGATAGGCGCCGGTGGCCACAACCAGATCGGGCGCATCCGCGACCATGCGCTGCGCGGCATTCTTGGCTTTCTCGACACTGTCGCCAGCATCGAACACCACTAGTTTGAGTTTCGCGCCACCCAAGGACTTGATGCCACCCTGCTGATTGACGGTTTCGATTGCCATATCCGCCGCCATTTTCATGACTTGTCCCTGACGCGCGTACGGTCCCGACATGGGCGCGATCAGACCGACCTCGACTTCCCTGGTCTGCGCGCCAATGTCCATGGCCGCACAGAGTGCCGTCGCCAGCAACCAATGCAGCGCACGCTGTTGCGCAAACCTGATGATCTTGCCCATGATGATTCTCCCGGTTGGATTGAATAGATTGAACTTGCTACATGCCGAGATACGCCTGGCGTATCCGGTCGTTGCTTTTGAGTTCGTCATGACTGCCTTCGAGTACGACACGGCCCGCCTCAAGCACGTAACCACGATCCGCATAATGCAGCGCTTCCGCCACGCGCTGTTCCACCAGCAGCACGGTAAGACCGGAGCCGGAATGGATGGCAAGGATGCGTTCGAAAATTTCATCCGCCGCTGTCGGCGCGAGGCCCATGGAGGGCTCGTCCAGCATCACCAATTTGGGCGAAGACGCTAGTCCGCGGGCAATCGCCAGCATTTGCTGTTGTCCGCCGGACAATTCTCCCGCGCGTGCGGACGCGCGTTGCGAGAGCACTGGAAACCAGCTGTAAATTTTCTCCAGGTTTTCTTTCCACGCATGGCGTCCGGCTTGCGTATAGGCCCCCATCTCGAGATTTTCCAGCACCGTCAGGGATGGGAATACCTGGCGTCCTTCCGGTACGTGCGCGATGCCGAGATGTGCGCGCGCCGCAGGCGCAACCGCCAGCAGATCACGGCCATCGAAACGGATGCTACCCGCGGTGGGCCGCACGATCCCGGATACAGTTTTGAACAGCGTGGTCTTGCCGGCCCCGTTCGGCCCTACTATGGCGGCGAACTCACCACGTTTCACGCGCAACGTCACGGAGTTCAGTACCGGGACTGCCCCATAACCCGCGCTGATGTTTTCGATCTCAAGCATTCGCGGCTCTCCAGCGCTTGCCGAGATACGCATCAATGACTGCGCTGTTACGGGTGATGTCTTGTGGCAGGCCTTCGGCAAGCAGTGCTCCGTCATTGAGCACCACGAAACGATCCACCAGGCGCACCATGGCGTGCATGGTGTGCTCGATGATGACGATGGTAATGCCTTGCGCCGCCAGCTTGCGCACGATCGCGATGACCTCATCCACTTCTGCCGCGCCCAGCCCCGCCAGCGTTTCATCCAGCAGCAGTAGCCGGGGCTGGCCCGCAAGCGCCCTTGCGATTTCCAGCAGGCGCAGTTCCTTGTTGGTCAGCATGCCGGCGGACTTTCCTTGCTGCGCCTGTAGCCCGACCTGTGCGAGCGCAGCTTCTGCGGTCGCCCGTGCCTGCGCATCTGTTCCGGAATTCACGTACGCGCCAACTACAACATTCTCGAGCACGCTCATGCGCCGGAAGGGACGCACTACTTGAAATGTCCGGCCCACGCCGGCGGCACAGATTTCGTAGGGCGGCCGGCCGACCATATCGACTCCTTCGAACATGATTTGCCCCTGGTCGGGCAAGATGAATCCGTTCAGGAGATTGAACAACGTGGTTTTGCCGGCGCCGTTCGGTCCAATGATGCCGAGAATTTCACCGCGCGTGACGCGGATGCTGACATCGCGCACAGCCTGCAGGCCGCCAAACGCTTTCGAGACACTACGCACTTCCATTGCGATTGGCCCGTCGGAACGGTGTTTGTTGACTGGCAGAATCACCACACCTGCAACGGCCGCGGCAATCGCCCCGGGTGCCGCGCGTTCGCGCCGGCGCGCGAGCATATCTTTTATTTTCCAGAACACGCCTTCCGGCGCCAGCAGGATCACCGCTACGATCGCCACCCCATAGACCCCGCCCTGGATGCCGGGAATGATATTGCCCAATCGCGCATGCAGGATTTCGCTCAAGGGCACCAGCACGACCGCACCGATGACCGGGCCCCACAGCGTGGCAACACCGCCGAACATGGCGACGATTAGTGCCTGCGCTGAAACCAGCATGCCGAACACCGCGGGTGGTGTGACAACCAATAGCACCACGGCATAAAAACCGCCGGCTGCGCCGGCCAGCGCGCCGCTCAGCGTGATGGCTCTGAGCTTCCACGCCAGCGTGCGTATGCCGGCGGCTTCTGCGGCGGCTTCATCCTCGCGGATCGCGACCAGCGCCATGCCGAAGCGCGAGCGTTCGACCCGGCCAGTCAACAACATCGCGCCGGCCATCATTGCCAACGCCAGCCAGACATACCAATGTTGATTTTCAAATTGCATGTACGCGAAGGCATGCTCGCGTTGCATCGGCAGTGCGAGTTCCTGATAGCCCAGCCATTCGAATACGTAAAGGAGTGCCAACGGATAGGCCAGCATGGCGAGGGCGAAATAATGGCCGCGCAGGCGGAAGGTCGGAATACCGACCACCAGTCCTGCGCCGGCCCCGACGATTGCGGCACCTGGGATGCCGAGCCATGGCGAAAGCCCCCAGTGGATTTGCCCGAGTGCGACGAAATAGGCGCCCAGGCCGAAGAACGCGGCATGCCCGAACGATACAAAACCACTGTAGCCACTCAACAGGTTCCACGCCAGGCCCATGACGGCCCAGACCGGGACCACCGCCAGAATCAGAAGGTAATAGGAATGTTCAACGAAAGCCGCGAAGACGCCGTATGCAATTACAAACGTGGCGATCAGCAGCGTCTGGCGGCGCCAATCGGCATCCAGCATGTCAGGTCCGCCTCAGCGCCGTACCGAACAATCCCTGAGGACGCAACAGCACGATGAACAGGAAGAACACGAAAATCGCGGTGTTCTGCAATTGATTCGGCAGGAACAGCGTGGACAGTTGCTGCACCAGGCCAATGGTCAGCCCACCAAAGAAAGCGCCGGGAACACTGCCCAGACCGCCAAGCACCACGCCGGCATACATGACGATGACGTACTCCAGGCCGACATAAGGCTGGAACGACGTACCCGATGCCAGCAAGCCGCCGCCGACGGCCGTGATGCCCACGCCGAATCCAAAGGCGAGGCGGTGCGAGCGCTCCACGTCGATGCCCATGTACGTAGCCGCTTCTGGATTATCCGCTGCCGCGCGCAGCGACTTGCCCAGGCGCGAGCGGTTCATTACCAGCACAAACGCGAGCACGACCGCGACGGCAATCGCTGCTGCGACGGTCTGTCCCTGATTGACGAAGACTTCGACCTTGTCCGCGTACAGCGGTCCCACCGGCCAGGCATTGGACGCCAGTGGCGTGGCAATCGACACCGGCGTGGAGCCGAACAGATACAGCCCCGCGTTTTGCACAATCAACGCCAGCCCCAGGGTCAGGATCAGTTGCGCATAGTGGCCTTCGGACTGCAGCACACTGCCGCGCATGCCGGTCACTTTGCTAATCAGCAGTCGGTGCGCCAGCATGCCCGCCAGAAAAATCACCGGGCCTGCCAGCAGCGCCGCGACAAAAGGTCCTGCCGCGTTGCCAAACAGCGCATGGATTCCGAGCGCACCAAACGCATAATAAGCCGCGTACATGCCGAGCATCATGAAATCGCCATGCGCGAAATTAATGACGCGCATGACGCCGAAAATGACGCTTAAGCCAACGCACATCAGCCCGTAGATCGACCCGGTCAGCAGTCCCGCGATCAGCGATTGCAGAAAATTTTCGACAAATTGAGCGACGCTCACGGCCGGCGCGACCCGTCTGTTGCCCGCGCAGCAAACCTTTTCACCGAGGAAAAAAGCCGCAATGCGATCATGGCAAGCGCAACAGCGACGCCAGGTGTGCGGCATTGTCGCTGCTTTCCAGGGTCGCGATCGCGTGTTCGATCTCTACTGCGCGCGCCTCACCAGCCGCTTCCGCAACCGCAGTCCGGAAGCGATTACGCACCTCATCGGGTGTCGCGTTGACGACATCTTCCAGCCGCAGCCGCTTCGTGGCACCGCTGGCATCGCGCAACTCAACTTCGCCGCCCTGCTTGTCCGGATAAGACCTGGTCATCTGCTCGTCGATCTCCAGGGTCATCAGTCCAAGCAGCTTGTGCAAGCGCGCATCGTTGAGCAATTTGAAATTGTTTTCCGACACGCCGCCTTCCAGCAACGCAGCCGCCACGTTGTACTGAATGCTCATTTTCGCTTGCAAGATATGCGCAAACGGCCCGGTGTAGTCGCAACCCGGGTACAGTGCGCCGGCACGCGGCACACGAATCGTGATCGACACGATCCGCTCTGCCGACATTCCGTTTTGTGCGAGCCGCAACGCGGCCTGACTGGCAGTCTGCGCGAAATTGCAGGCCGGAACGGGCTTGTGATAAACGGACAAGATCTCGGGCGCACCTGAAAACAGCTCTACCCGCGACGCTGCCGAACGCTTCTTAAGCGCCGCAAACAGTCCTGCTTCGCCATCCAACGCCGACGGCGAAGCAAACGCGCCGCTTTCCGCAAGCCGGACTGCGCTGACTGCATTGCGCGCGGCAAAGCCGGCCTGGAACCACATTTCACTGCCACCGGTGTGTGCCCACTGGTTGAATCCGGCGGTCGTATTCGCGCCAAGTGCAATTGCAGTGGTCGCCTGTTCGACGCTAAACCCGAGCAGGCGCGCGCCCGCTGCAGCCGCGGCGATAGGGCCGCTGATGCCGGTCGGACGGTGTATCGCGGCAATTTCGGCATCCATGGCTGCCCGTCCAACTTGCCCGCCAACCTCATAGCCGGCGAATGCGGCGGCAATGAAAGCGCGGCCCGTGCTGCGGCGATATTGCGACAGCGCCAGCAAGGCCGGCAACACGACAATACCGAGATGGCTGATGCTGCCTGAGTGCATGTCCTCGCGCACCAGGCCGTGGCCCATGACCGCATTGGCAAATGCAGCATCGCCATAGGTGAACGTATCGGGCAAGCCAATGATGGTGGCACCTGCAGCAGGGTCACCGGCGCGCTCGGCGATGGCCAGCGCCTGGCGACTCCATGGCAGCGCGCGCGATTCGAATGCACACCCGACCAGGTCCATGAGACATAGCTTGACCTTGGCCGTGACGTCTCGTGGCAGATTGTCTTCCGATAATGCAACAACGCTGCGTGCCATGCGCCGCGCAAGCGCTTCATACGCGTCCAGTATTTGCGGCTTGTTCATCGCTTGGGTCGCAATCGACATGTCAGATCTCCTGCTGAAGTGTAGCGTTGTCCGGCGCGCATCAGCTGCGCACTTCAACACCAGCCCACGACTCGACTACCTTGCACATTGAAGTGAAATCCGAATCGGGGCCGTACATGGCATTCGTCACGGCAAGCATCTGGCGCACGGCCGCACCGCAGACCATCGGCACGCCGAGCGCTTCAGCTTCATCGATGCACAGGCGCACATCCTTATAGGACAGGCCGGTGGCGAAGCCGAAATCAAATGTTCCCGGCAAAATGGACTTCGGAAATTTGTCCTGCGAAGCGCTGTTGCGTCCGGATCCGGCGTTCAACACATCGAGCATGACTTTCGGGTCCAGCCCTGCCTTGACGCCCATGACCATCGCCTCGGATGTCAGCGCAACGGCGGCCGCTGCCAGCAGATTATTGGCGAGCTTCATGGTTTGCGCCTGGCCCGCGTTCTCGCCCAGATGAAACGGTTTGCCGAACGTCTTGAGGATAACCTCGAGTTGCGCATAAATGCTTTTTGGGCAGGACACCATGACCGCAAGGGTACCTTCGCGTGCGCCCTTGAGCCCGCCGCTGACCGGCGCATCAACATAGACAACGTTGCGTTTGGCAAGCTCCCTGGCGACCAGACTGGCTGTGCGCGGGCCGATGGTGGAGAAGTCCACCACGTGCCGGACCTTGGTGCCCTCGATAATGCCTGCGTGG
Organism: Burkholderiales bacterium; assembly: GCA_045810225.1. Lineage (GTDB taxonomy): Bacteria > Pseudomonadota > Gammaproteobacteria > Burkholderiales > JACQAP01 > JACQAP01. The sequence continues at coordinate 28,873 of JBJMWI010000113.1, read as the reverse complement.
TCGAGCGCCGCACGCTGCACGATCTCGGGATTCGGCAGGCTCAGGAATACCGTCTCAGCCACGCCGGCGACTTCCGCAGCGGACGCCATGCGCCGTGCGCCTTTTTTCGCAAGTCCGGCGACCGCTTCTTCGGCCACGTCGTAGATCGCGACCTGATGGCCGGCGTCCAGCAAGCGCGCCGACATGAGGCCGCCCATGCGGCCCACACCAATGAATCCGAACTGCTGTTGTGCCATGGAATGCCCTTTAGGATTGCGGTACGCCATGTTAGCGGGATGCGCGACGGCCAGCATCCCCGTCGTCGGCATAACAGACTGCTTATTCCTGACATAACGCTTGGCGCCGCGGCGCAGCATCATGCGCGCGCCGCGTCAGGACTAGCGCTTCACCATCACGACTTCCAGATAGTCTGCAGACACGACCAGCGTGTTATCACCCGATACATTGAACCGGTTCAGCGTGGCATCGAGTTCGAGCAGGAAATCCTTGCGGCGCTTGTCGTCCAGCGTCTCTCGAACGCGAATAATCGGGCCAAAATAGCGGCTGAATGTGTCTATCCAGTGCGAACTGCTGTGAAAGCGAAACAGGGCGCTGCGCGGTACTACGCGAATCGACGCGACCGCCTGGCCGAACAAGTCCGCCAAATATTTTTCCGTACCCCATTGTGCTGGTGCACGCACACCCGGTGGCGGCGGAAGATATCTCGCTACCAGCGCAAAGGTTTGTCCCCAGAAGCCTTCCGGTGTCCAGTTCGCCATACCGATGCGCCCACCGGATCGGCATACGCGCACCAGTTCTGCGGCAGCACGTTGCGCATCGGGTGCGAACATCGAACCATAGACGGACAGCACGACGTCGAAACTTCCATCGGCGAACGGAATTTGCTCGCAGTCGGCCACTTCAAATTTGGCCGGCAGACTCTCCACCGATGCGCGTTGACGCGCGCGCTCGATCAGGGCCGGCACATAGTCGATGCCAGTCGCATCACAATTGCGGCGCGCCGCGGACAATGCCGTGTTGCCGCTGCCAGTTGCTACGTCCAGTACTGTGTCTCCAGCGCGCAGGTTCACCGCCTCGCACAGCAGTTCGCCCGGATAGACCGTGTTCCAGCCGATCATCGCGAAATCGCCCAGCGCCCAGGTGTGCTGTTGCTGGCGCTTGATTGCTTCGAAATCAGTCATGCGCTGAGCCTTCACTTGCTGTCATATTCGCGCGAGATGTCCTTGTTGGTGTAGTCGCGTAACATTGCCGTCGCGATCAGGCTGATAAGCGCGCACGCAGCAATGTAGGCCGCAATCGCATAACCCGAGTGGTAAGTCGCGAACAGCCATGCCGCGATCAACGGCGCCGGGCCACCGGCGATGATAGAGGCGAGCTGATAGCCGAGCGAAGCGCCACTGTAGCGCAAGCGGCCGGTGAACGATTCTGCAATCAATGCAGCCTGCGGGCCGTACATCATGTCATGCGGAATCAGCGAGAGGAAAATGGCGATAAAAATCCATTGCGGAATCATCGTGTCTAGCATGGCGAAGTAGGCGAATCCGAACAGCCCGGTCGTCACCGTACCGATCATGTACATGTTCTTGCGGCCGATGCGGTCGGACAGCCAGCCGCTGAACGGCACGCTGAAAAATGAAAACACCGATGCAGCCAGCAAGGCCGTCAGGATGAAATCCCGCGGCGCCTTCAGTTGCAAGGTGGCATAAGTAAAAATAAACGCAGTGAAGATATAGAACGGTGCCTGCTCGGCCATGCGCGCCAAGGCCGACAAAATGATTTCACGCGGATGGCGCTTGATGACTTCGACCATGGGCGCGCGTTCGATGCGGTTTTCCGCCAGCAGCCGCGCAAAGGTCGGTGTCTCCAGAATGTTCAGGCGAATATAGAGTCCGATCGCAATCAGGAAAATGCTGAGGAAGAACGGTATGCGCCAGCCCCATTGCAGGAACTGGTCGCCCGAAAACCAGCTGAAGCCCAGCACGGCGAGATTGGCGAGGAACAATCCGGCAGGCACACCGAACTGCGGCCAGGATGCGATGAAACCGCGATGCTTATTGGTCTTGGCCCATTCCATCGACATGAGCACCGAACCGCCCCACTCACCGCCGACGCCGACTCCCTGCAGAAAGCGCAACAGCGTGAGCAACACCGCACCCCACACGCCGATTTGTTCATAGGTCGGCACGAAGGCAACCAGGAAGGTCGCAATCCCCATCAACATGAGCGTGGCAATGAGCGTCGATTTGCGGCCGATGCGGTCACCATAATGGCCGAAGATTGCCGCCCCGATCGGCCGGGCGATGAACCCGACGGCATAGATGCCGAAGGCCTGCAGCGTTCCGATCAGGGGATCGGATTGCGGGAAATACAGCTTCGCAAACACCAGGCCGGTGACGATGCTGTACAGAAAAAAATCGTACCACTCGATCGTGGTGCCCACGGTGCTGGCAATAACGGCGCGCCGCAACTGCTTTCTGTGCTGGGCGTCGTCTAAATCCGAACTGGTGGTATGGACGGGTGCCATCTGCTCTCCTCTGCGTTGCCGGCCGTCAGGAATGTGCGCTGGCCGGATTGTCTGCCACGATGAGCCCGCGCACCAGTGCATGAAGCCGCTCCACCGTGGCTGAAGCCGCATCAACAGGCGTGCCGACCTGCAATGCTACCCTCGGAAACAGCGTCGCTACTTTCCACTTGTCGCGATTGCGCGAAAAGATGCTGCGCCATAATCCGGACAGAGCCATGGGCACGACCGGCACTGGTGTGCGTTCGAGGATGCGCATCACTCCCGGACGGAACGCGCCAATTTGCCCATCGCGCGTCAATTGTCCCTCCGGAAAAATACAGACCAGCTGCCCGTCTGCCAGCGCCTTGGCAATGTCATCGTAGGCCTGCTCCAGGACTTCGGGCGCCTCTTTGGCTCCGGCGATCGGAATGGCCTTCATGGAACGGAAAATGAAGCGCAGCACCGGAACGTTGAAGATCGAGTAATACATCACAAAGCGGATTGGCCTGCGGCACGCGGCCGTGATGATCAGCGCATCGGCAAGACTTTGATGGTTGCAGACCAGCAGTGCCGCCCCCTCCTCCGGGACATTGACCAATCCGGAGGTCCGCAAGCGATAGATTGAATGCACCAGCATCCAGTCGAGGAAGCGCAGCAGGAACTCCGGTACCAGCAGGAAAATATAGAGCGCCACCGCTGCATTGAGGATACCCGTGAGCAACAGCAATTGCGCAATTGTCATTCCGGCACTCAAGCCGAGCACCGCGAGGCCGGCCGCAACCACCATGAACAACGCATTCAGGATATTGTTCGCGGCGATGACGCGCGAGCGATGGCTGGGCGCGCAACGTGACTGGATCAGCGCATACAACGGCACAATATAAAAGCCGCCGAACATGCCGATCAGCAACAGATCAATCGCAACGCGCCACGCACCCGGCTGCATCAGGTATTGCCAGGCACCGGCACCGGCCTGAACTACGCTGCCTGGGGTGGCGAAGAAAAGGTCCACCGCGAACACGGACAAGCCGATCGACCCGAATGGCACCAGCCCGATTTCGACTTTGTGTCCGGACAAGCGCTCGCACAGCAGCGATCCGGCTGCGACGCCCACGGAGAACAGCGCCAGCAGCAGCGTGACCACATGCTCATTGCCGCCGAGCACGTTCTTGCTGTAGTTGGGAAATTGCGAGAGGAACATCGCGCCGTAGAACCAGAACCACGAGATACCGAGCAGCGACAGGAACACCGTGCGGTTCTCCCTGGCGAATTTCAGGTTCGACCATGTTTCACGAAACGCATTCCAGTCGAACTTCAGAGACGGCGCAACGGCGGGCACTTCGGGAATGGCAAGGCTGCTCAAAAAGCCCAGCACGCTGATGAATATGATCACCGCGCTGACCCACGCAATGCCGCTTTGCAGCGCCACCAGCACACCGGCGAGCAGCGTTCCAGTAAGGATGGCAACGAAGGTTCCCATCTCTACCAGCCCGTTGCCGCCAATCAATTCCGCCGGGGTCAACGTTTGCGGCAAGATGGCAAATTTCACCGGCCCGAAAAAAGTCGAATGCAGCCCAAGCAGAAACAGTGCTGCGAACATCAATGGCAGGCTGGTCAGCACCAGCCCGGCTGTCCCAATCAGCATGATGCAAATCTCCACCACCTTGATGATGCGGATAAGCGCTGATTTTTCAAATTTGTCCGCGATCTGGCCTGCGCTTGCAGAAAACAGCACGAAAGGAAGAATGAAAATGGCCGCCGCCAGATTGGTCAGCAAGTTCGGATCGGCGCTGGAATAGGCAGTGGCGTGATACGCCACCAGAATGACCAGTGCATTCTTGTAGACGTTGTCGTTGAACGCGCCGAAGAATTGCGTCAGAAAAAACGGGCCGAAACGGCGTTCGAGCAACAGGCGGAACTGATTTTTGTTTTCCATGGCGGGCTAGACGCTCGATTGGCTGCACAGCTTATGAAAAGGGCGCGCACAACGCAACGTCAACGGCGTGCGCCAGCCGCCCGCACGGCCTGCAGGGCCGTTTCCGGCATCGCACCTTGGCCGGTGTAACAGGCAGCCCTGCCGGCCGTCCGGCCAGAAAGGGTCAGTGGAACTCGCAAGATGGCCCGGCACTCATATACCCTAGATCCATGCCGGATCAACCCTTAGGAGACCATCATGACAAAGACACTTTCCGCGCTGGCTGCGGGTTTGTTTGCATTGACGCTTGGCTTCAGCGCACACGCTGCCAGTGACCAATACAAGGCGGCGAAAAAGCAAGCCGACACATCCTATAAATCGGCCAAGGCCGAATGCAAAAAAATGAGCGGAGACGAAAAGAAAAGTTGCATGAACAGGGCCAAAGCCGATCATCAGGCGGCTCTGGATCGGGCCAAGACCATGAAATGACGGGCAGCTAACTGTGCCGCGAAGCCGCTCTGGCGTTTGAGACACCAGAGCGGTTGGTTCGATGCCGGACTACTTGGTGCGCCGGCTTCTCGCGCACAGTTTGTTGATGGTTCCTCGCTCGCAGGCCAGTACGCGGCCGGGATCGAGCCCCGCATCCAGGCCGAAGGTCTTCAGCGCCTGCACGACTTTATCGAAGTTTTCAAAGGTTCCGGTCAAGGCGAGGTCGCGCGCCTGTTGCCATACTTCGCTTCTCTTTTTTCCTTGGATGATATCGGGGCTTATTTTCATTCTTTGCGCTTCCAGTGGCCTGTTCGTGTGCGTGTGAGCCGCTTTGCAGCAGCGATCATGCAAATTGCATTTTCACCGCCATATGCTATGCGCCTGGTTGACGTTACGTAACATCCCGAACGGTCTATGGCAGCCGACAATATCGGGCAACAAGAATGATGCAGTTCATGCCCGGCTCGTGACGGCGCTGCATGGAGGAGTGTTGTGGATGGCGATCAACCGGGCGACAAACCGCAGTCGGCTTGCAAGCCCGCAGCAGGGCAGACCTGGGTGCGAAAAACTCTGCCTGTCTGCCTTAAAACTAATGTGCCTTCTTGAAGTCTGCCTTGCGGCGCTTCGGAATTTCAGGATGGTGCTGGAGGCATTCCGGACAGATTATGCCCGCGCCAGGCGCCAGGCGTTCCACGAAATTCCAGACCGGCCAAGCTGAACATTCCGGCAAAAGATGCCAGACATTGGTTCCTCGCTCCCGTCGATACAGCTTTTTTCTACGTTCTATGCCCACGCGCGAAGAATAACAAATAACGCCGACCAGCCCTGCAGCGCCAGGCCGACACGCGAAGCTGGAAACCACTGCCGCCACGAGCACCTTGTGGTGGTCGAGGCTGGCAGCGTTCACGGGCCAAGGGAAAATGGAGCGGATTGAGGGAGTCGAACCATCTATGGCAGCCGGGAGTGGGCTGTTACCCGCCGTCGAGTAATCCGCGTGGTGATTGGCACGGCGCTCCACCTGCCTCCGGGTTCCTCAAGAAGCCGCGGTAAACTCCGCACCAACCAAGGGCGAGTATAGACAGGCGCGGCGTCAGCATGACGTAGGCAGCTGCACCGGTTATGGCACGTTCGGCCTATCGCGCTCGTTCAGGAACTTGGTTACCAGATTAGCGTGCCGCCCATTGTGCGCCAGCGCACAGAGCGACCCAGGCCGGCATAGGACAATGTACTGCCTCTCCTGCATGGGCATTTCCGGACTCTTCATGCTCGTGTGGGTTTGTCCCCGGCTAATCGCCGGGGTTTTCTTTTAGACACTGCTGGAATCCGGCCTCTCTCACCACGAAGACACGAAGGCCACAAAGAAAGACAGATTAATCAGATCGTCTGCTTTTCTTCGTGTTCTTTGTGCCTTTGTGGTGAATCCGGTTTGGCGGTTTGGGACCAAAGCGGTGTAATAGCGCTAGCGCGATTCTGGAAAACCAAGCTTGCCCTGCACTTTGTCCCGGGCTGCCGCCGCTGGTTCGAATGATGCAACCAGGGACAGCAACGCCTGCAAGTCGGCCGGTTTGGTCAGATGATCGTTGAAACCGGCAGCGGTTGAGCGTTTGCGATCTTCTTCCTGGCCAAAACCAGTGAGCGCGATCAATAGCATGTCGCTGTTCTGAACATCCTGGCGAATTCGGCTTGCGACCGTATAACCATCCATGCCCGGCATGCCGACATCGAGCAACACCACGTCAGGCTGGTGAATCGGGACGGCCGCCAGGGCGCTTGCTCCATCATAAGCGACAGTCACTTTTGCCCCAGCCAGGCGCAGCAGCATCGAAAGGCTGTCTGCTGCGTCGCAATTGTCGTCCACTACCAGGACACTGCGTCCCTCCAGAGATGTCTCTGTGCCAGCCGCCTTGGATTTCGCGCCCGCATTGACTTCCGGCAGGATCGGCAGACGCACGATGAATTCGCTGCCGTGGCCCGGGCCCAGACTGCGTGCTTCGACATCGCCGCCATGCAACTCCACCAGCATGCGCACCATTGCGAGGCCGATCCCTAACCCGGGCGTACCGCGACTGCTATCGACCTGCGTGAACAAATCAAATACGCGGTTAAGCATGTGGGTCGGGATGCCGCGACCGTTGTCCCGCACGCTGATGACGGCGCGGCTGTTTTCGACTTGCGCGCTGAGCCAGATATGCCCGGCGTCAGCGGTGTACTTGGCGGCATTGTTCAGCAGATTGGACAGGACCTGGGCCACGCGCACGCCATCGGCTTGCAGCATGACCGGCTCCACCGGCACTGACAGGTCGAGTTCATGGCGTCCAGCCCCGATGAATGGCTGGCTCATCTCAATGGCATGGCGAAGCACCGTCTGCAGTTCGATCGGCACAAGCTTGAGTTCGATTTTGCCCATCGTATAGCGCGAGACATCCATGAGATCGTCGACCAGGCGGATCATATGGTTAGTCTGGCGCTCGAGCATGGCATGAATCTGTGTCTGTTCGGCGGATTCCACCGATTGACGCAAAACCGATAAGCCGTTGTAAATCGGCGCCAGCGGATTGCGCAACTCGTGCGCCAACGTCGCCAGGAATTCATCCTTTCGGCGATCCGCCTCGCGCAACGCTTCCTCCAGTTTCTTGCGCTCCGTGATATCCATCATCACGCCAATATAGGTTAACTGTTCGCTGTGGTGCGAACAGTCTCCGCGCAAGTGCATCCAGCGGACTTCCCCGTCTGGCATCTGCACGCGGAACTCCAGTTCCATGAACAACCCATGCGCGATGGAATGAGCATGCACACGGCGCCGCGTGACGACATCTTCCGGGTGCATCACCGCTTCGAGGGCCTCTATGGTCCCTGTCCAATCGGCCTTACGGGCGTTGATCAGATCCAGGAACTCGTCTGAACACGTCAGCTTGCCGCTTGCCACATCGAGCTGCCAGGTGCCCAGACGGGCCGCCTCGGCGGCAAGCTTGCTGAGCTGATTGGCTTCGATGAGTTGCAATTGAACCTGTGCATGTTCCTTGCGTGCCGCATCCTCGCACAGCGCACGGTGGATTGCCGGCGCCAGACGCGCCAGCCTGTCTTTCAAAACGCAGTCCGTGGCCCCGCTATGCAGCAGTTCGATCGCGCCTTCATCGCCCAAGGCGCCAGTGACCAGAATAAACGGCACTTGAACGCCAGCGCTGCGAACATATTCGAGTGCCTCGAGACCATTGAAATGCGGCACGCGATAGTCCGACAGCACGATGTCAAACTCGCTGTCCCGGATTGCGGCTGCAAAAGCTTCACGGCCATTAGCCACGGTAATCGCCACATTCAGTGTCGAGCGCAGCAATTGCTCGCGAATCAGGCGCGCATCCGCAGCATCATCTTCCAGGTGAAGAATGCGAATCGTGTTGCTCATGGCGGTCTCGGCTGTGATCTGGATTGCGACAGGCAACCCGGAGGCGGTTCGTTCGCCCAGCCCCAGAAACGCGCCAGTTCGGCATAACGCTCTGCACGAACCGCCCGGTCTTCGTGATTCAGGACCAGACTGTTCACGCCGCCTTCGTACGCACTGCTGACCATGTCGGCATCCGGGGCAGTCGCTACTATCACGACCGGTACCCGGCGTAACTTCGCGTCAGCGCGAATTTCCCTAAGCAATGACAAAGCCGCGGGCCTGCTCACATTCGGTCCGACGACCACGACGGCAGGCAATCCCGATGCCCGGCGACGAAACGCACCGCGTGCGCGGAGAAAATCCAGCGCTTCGTCCTTGTCGCGCACGATGCTGGTCTGGTTACTCGCGTCGCTTTCGCTGATGCCGGACAACGCCAGCAGCCAATCGGCTGGCACGTCGTCGACAAGCAGAATTCTGGCTAGGGTCGGCATGCGCTGGGCCTCCAGATTCATCAATGGTTGCCCACTGGCATCGGGCACAGCGACCATAACCATTTCCCAAGATCGACCCGCGCATGAGTGCCGAAGCCACGGTCTACGAAACCCGGCGGGCGCTCGTTGACGTTGTTCCAGTACTTAGCCAGCGCCTGCAGCGTCGCACGATAGTCGGTGAAATTGATGCTCTTGACCACGTAACCGTTGACGTTCAGATCGTATGCCCGCTCGACATCGCGCTCCTCGCGCGAGGAAGTCAAGGCAACAACCGGAATGACTTTCAATTTGTCGTCCTTCTTGATTTGCTGCAGCAATTCGAAGCCGTTCATGCGCCGCATTTTGAGATCCAGCAAGATCAGACGCGGCATTCCGGGTGGACGTTTTACGAATAGCCCGCGTGCATACAGATAGTCCAGCGCTTCTTCGCCATCGTTGACCACGACGCATCGGTCTTCGATCCGCAGCGCGCGAAACACTGCCAAGGCAAGGTGTACATCGCCCGGATCATCTTCGACTAACAAAATATCAATGGAGGCGTTCATAGGTTGGAGTGGCAGACGATAGAGGGAGGGAAAAATAAATGACTGTGCCTTCACCAGGCACGCTTTCGGCCCAGCTGCGGCCATTATGCCGCTGGATGATGCGGCGCACGCTGGCAAGGCCGATGCCGGTGCCTTCGAACTCGGCGCCCGTGTGCAGGCGTTCAAACACGCCGAACAGTTTCTTGGCGTGGCGCGCATCGAACCCGACACCGTTGTCGCGCACGTAAAAGACATACTCGTCCAGTTCCTTGCGGGCGCCGATTTCGATCTCGGCGGATACCTTGCTGCGCGTGAACTTGAGCGCGTTGTCGATAAGATTCGCGAATACCTGGCGCAACATCGCGGGATCCCCTTCGACATCCGGCAACAGTCCGATTTTCCAGCGTACGTCGCGGCCCACCAACGCCGGCGCCAGCGTTTCGCGGACTTGCTCGACCAACGGCGCCAGATGGACGCTGGTGCGGTTCAGTTCAGTGCGGCCATAGCGCGAAAAGCGCAGCAGGTCGTCTATCAACTGTCCCATCCGGCTGATGGCATTCTGGACCAGGCTGATGTATTCAGCGTCCTGCTCGTTTTGCCTGTCCGCCAGGCTTTCCTGCAGCAGCGCAATGAAACCGGACACCTGCCGCAACGGCGCACGCAGGTCATGGCTCACGGTGTAGCTGAAGGATTCCAGTTCCGAGTTGGCTGCCGCCAGTTCCTCGATTCGTTCCGATAGTTCCTTGTTCAACTGTCCGATGCGTTGCTCAGCCTGCCGGCGTTCTTCTACTTCGGTCTTTAATGCATGGCTTTTGCGAAACAGGTCCGCAAATACGGCAATCTTCGAGCGCAAAACGGCGGGCTGGATCGGTTTGGTCAGGAAATCCACGGCTCCGGCCTGATAGCCGGCGATGGCCGCTTCGTCGCCATGCGCGGTCAGAAACAAAATCGGAATGTGCTGCGTTTTTTTTCGGCTGCGGATGATCTGCGCGAGTTCGATGCCACTCATGCCGGGCATCTGCACATCCAGCACGATGGCCGCGTAGTCCTGCGACAGCAGCGCGAGCAGCGCATCCTGCCCGCTCAAGGCGCGTACCAGCGAATAGCCCGGCATCTCGAGGATGCTCTCCAGCGCGAGCAGGTTCTCGGTCTTGTCATCGACCAGCAGAATGTTGACAGCCGGCAAGCGCGGCATGGCAGCGTTCACCGGTAGAGCCAAATCCGCAGCATGGACATCAGCTGCTCGGTATTGACTGGCTTGGCGATATAGTCGGACGCGCCCGCTTCGAGGCATTTCTCGCGGTCCCCTTTCATTGCCTTGGCCGTCAGCGCCAGGATTGGAAGCGAGCGGAACTTCTGCGACTTGCGGATCTCGCGCATGGTTTCATAGCCATCCATTTCCGGCATCATGATGTCCATGAGCACGGCGCTTAAGTCCTCGGTGTTTTCGATCAAATCGATCGCCTGGCGTCCATTGGTCGCGCTGAGGACTTCGATTTCATGGTTCTCCAGCAGCGTGGACAGCGCGAATATGTTGCGGGCATCGTCGTCCACCACGAGCACTTTGCGGTTGCGCAAGACCTCGTTCGAGGAATGCAGGCGCTCCAGCATGCGCTGCTTCGACTCCGGCAGCCCGCTGACTACCCGGTGCAGGAACAACGCGGTTTCGTCGAACAACCGTTCGGGCGACTGCACATCTTTCAATACGATGCTTTTAGCGACAGTTTTGAGCTGCTTTTCCTCATCCGGGCTCAGATCCTTGCCGGTGAATACGACAATCGGTATTTGCGCCAGGGCTGGTTCGGCCTGAATGCGCTCTAGCAAGTCGAAGCCCGTCATGTCTGGCAAACGCAGGTCGAGCACGCAGCAATCGAATGGGTTGTCCAGCAGCGCCTTCAACGCATCATCGCCGGTGCCTACCGCTTCAATCTCGATGTCATCGTGACCAAGCAGTTCGATAATGCTGTCGCGCTCGACGTCGTTATCCTCCACGACCAGCAGCCGCTTGGTGTGCGGGGCGGCAAAGCGGCGGATGCGATCGAGCGCGGCCTCGATGCCGTCTGAAGTGACCGGCTTGACCATGTAAGAAAAGGCGCCGTGCGACAGGCCGTGCTGGCGCTCTTCTTCCAGCGAAATAATCTGGACCGGGATATGCCGGGTCAGCGGATCGAGCTTCAGATTGTTGAGCACCGTCCAGCCCAGCATGTCGGGCAGGAAAATATCCAGCGTAATCGCCGTAGGCAGATACTGGCGCGCGTATGCCAGGCCGGTCATTCCACGCTGGGCCACGATGCCCTTGAACCCCTTGTCGCGTGCCAGGCCGAGCAGAATGTGGGCATAGTGCGGATCGTCTTCGATGATCAGCAGAACGTTCTCGCCTTCTGTAATCAGATTGCGGTCGTCCGCAATCTGCTCTTCGCGCACCATCGGCACCACAGGAAGCGCCAGCGACGTCGACCGCGCATCGTGCGTGATCATTGTTGCGCCTCCGGGGACACTGAGCGTCGCAGTGGACGGGCCGGTGTAGACCAGTGGCAGGTACAGCGTGAAGGAACTGCCTTGCCCCGGCGTGCTTGCGAGCCGGATTTCTCCGCCGAGCAGCGTGGCAAGTTCGCGCGAGATGGCCAGCCCGAGACCCGTGCCGCCATATTTGCGCGCCGTCCCGGCATCGGCCTGCTGGAACGCTTCGAAAATGAGTCTTTGCTTCTCCGGGGCGATACCGATACCGGTATCGCTGACCGCCAGTGACACCACTCCCGCTGCGCGGCTCAGTACCGGGTGGTCCTGGCTCCAGCCGGCCGATGCCACACGGACTTGCACATCGACGTGGCCATGGGCCGTGAACTTGAAGGCGTTGGAGAGCAGGTTCTTCAGAATCTGCTGCAGCCGCTTTGGATCGGTCGTCATCGCCCGCGGCAGTCCCGCATCCACTTTGACATGGAACGGCAGGTTCTTCGACTCCGCTATATGACGGAAGCTGCGATCCACCGTTTCCAGCAACGAGGAGAAAGTGACTTCTTCGGCCTCCACGGTCACGGTACCGGATTCGATTTTCGACAAGTCCAGAATATCGTTGATCAGGTTCAGCAGGTCGGATCCGGCCGAGTGGATGTTCTTGGCGAAATCAGTCTGCTTCGAAGTAAGGTTACCTGCGGCATTCTCGGCAAGTTGCTGTCCCAAAATCAGGATTGAATTGAGCGGCGTGCGCAATTCATGGCTCATGTTGGCCAGGAACTCGGATTTGTACTTCGAAGTCAACGCGAGCTCGGCCGCCTTTTCTTCCAGCGCCCGCCGTGCCTGCTCGACTTCGGTGTTCTTGCGCTCAACTTCGATATTTTGCTCGGCCAGCTGGTGCGCCTTCTGCTCCAGCGCCTCATTGGTCTGCTGCAGTTCGCTTTGGCGGGCCTGGAGTTCGGTCGTCAGGCTCTGCGACTGCACCAGCAGACCTTCCGTGCGCATGGTGGCTTCGATGGTGTTGAGCACTACGCCAATCGACTGCGTGAGCTGCTCCAGGAAGGTCAGATTGATGTCGGTGAATTTATTCAGTGCCGCCAGTTCGATGACGGCTTTAGTTTCGCCTTCGAACAGCACCGGCAACACCAGGATGTTGGCCGGTTGCGCTTCGCCAAGGCTCGATTCGATGCGTGCGTACTGCGGCGGCACGTCATGCAGCAAGATGCGTTTTTTCTCCACTGCGCACTGCCCCACCAGGCCCGCACCAACATCGATGCGGTCCGGCTGGTTCGGTTGCTGTGCGTAGCCGGCCAGCAGGCGCAACGTGGGAGCATCCCCGGAACTGTCCATCTGATAGATCGCGCCCTGCTGAGCCCGGACCAGCGGCACGAGATCGGAGAGCAGCTGTCGGCCGACCACAAACAAGTCGCGCTGGCCCTGCAACATGCCGGTGAATTTGGCCAGGTTCGACTTGAGCCAGTCCTGCTCCTTATTGGTCTCGGTGGTTGCGCGCAGGTTATAGATCATCGTATTGATGTTGTCTTTCAGGTCCGCAACCTCGCCGCTGGCCGCTACCTGAATCGATCGCGTCAAATCGCCCTTCGTCACGGAAGTGGCCACATCAGCGATGGCTCGCACCTGGGTCGTAAGGTTCGCAGCGAGCAGATTCACGTTCGCCGTCAAATCGCGCCAGGTGCCTGCTGCACCGGGTACATTGGCCTGACCACCAAGGCGTCCATCTACGCCGACTTCGCGCGCAACGTTGGTCACCTGCTCCGCAAATGTTGCGAGCGTGTCGGTCATGTTGTTGATAGTCTCGGCCAGCGCAGCCACTTCACCTTTAGCCTGCACGGCAAGGCGCTGCCGCAGATTTCCGTCTGCCACCGCGGTAACCACTTTAACGATGCCGCGTACCTGGTCGGTCAGGTTCGACGCCATGAAATTCACCGAGTCCGTCAGGTCCTTCCATGTTCCCGCCACGCCCGACACTTGTGCCTGGCCGCCCAGCTTGCCTTCCGTGCCGACCTCACGCGCAACACGCGTGACTTCCGCGGCGAATGCGTTGAGCTGATCGACCATGGTGTTGATGGTATTTTTGAGTTCGAGAATCTCCCCCTTCACATCGACCGTGATCTTACGGCTCAAGTCCCCCCGGGCCACAGCCGTAGTCACCTCTGCGATATTGCGCACCTGGGCTGTCAGGTTGCCGCCCATGGCATTCACCGAGTCTGTTAGGTCCTTCCATGTTCCCGCCACACCGGGCACGACCGCCTGCACCCCCAGCCGGCCTTCCGTGCCGACCTCGCGCGCCACGCGCGTCACTTCCGAAGCGAACGAACGCAGCTGCTCCACCATGGTATTGATGGTTTCTTTTAATTGCAGGATTTCGCCACGCACGTCCACGGTGATTTTCTTGGACAAATCGCCACTCGCCACCGCGATGGTGACCTCCGCGATATTGCGAACTTGTCCGGTCAGGTTCGAGGCCATGAAGTTGACGTTGTCGGTCAGGTCCTTCCAGGTGCCGGCTACGCCGGACACACGCGCCTGCCCGCCGAGTTTGCCCTCGGTGCCGACTTCACGCGCCACGCGGCTGACTTCCGACGCAAAGGCGTTGAGCCGGTCAACCATGGTGTTGAGCGTGTTTTTTAGTTCCAGAATTTCGCCCTTGACGTCCACGGTGATCTTGCGGCTCAAGTCGCCGCGCGCGATTGCGGTCGCCACATCGGCGATATTGCGGACTTGTCCGGTCAGGTTCGACGCCATGGAATTGACGTTGTCGGTAAGGTCCTTCCAGGTCCCACCGACTCCGGGCACAAGCGCCTGACCGCCCAGCTTGCCATCGGTGCCCACTTCGCGCGCCACGCGCGTAACTTCGGCCGCAAACGAGCGCAACTGATCGACCATCGTGTTGATGGTTTCCTTCAGTGCGAGAATTTCCCCGCGCACATCGACCGTGATTTTTTTCGACAAGTCGCCATTGGCCACCGCGATGGTGACCTCCGCGATGTTACGCACCTGCGCAGTCAGGTTTGACGCCATGGAGTTGACGTTGTCGGTCAAGTCTTTCCACGTGCCGCCGACGCCTTCCACCCGCGCCTGGCCACCGAGTTTGCCTTCTGTGCCGACCTCGCGCGCGACCCGGCTGACTTCGCCGGCAAACGCATTGAGCTGGTCGAGCATGGTGTTGATCGTGTTCTTGAGCTCGAGGATTTCGCCCTTCACGTCGACCGTGATCTTGCGGCTCAAGTCTCCCTTCGCCACTGCGGTCGTCACGTCGGCGATGTTGCGCACCTGTGCGGTCAGGTTGGATGCCATGGAATTGACGTTGTCGGTCAAGTCTTTCCACGTTCCACCGACTCCCGGCACCTGGGCCTGGCCACCGAGCTTGCCTTCTGTTCCCACCTCGCGCGCCACCCGGCTCACTTCGCCGGCGAACGCATTGAGCTGGTCCACCATGGTATTGATGGTGTTCTTGAGTTCCAGAATTTCGCCCTTCACGTCCACCGTGATCTTGCGTGACAGGTCGCCGCGCGCGACCGCCGTGGTCACGTCCGCGATGTTGCGCACCTGCCCGGTCAGATTGGACGCCATGGAGTTGACGTTATCGGTCAAATCTTTCCAGGTGCCGGCCACGCCGCGCACCTGTGCCTGGCCGCCCAGTTTGCCTTCGGTGCCGACTTCACGCGCGACGCGAGTTACTTCTCCGGCGAACGCGTTGAGCTGGTCGACCATGGTGTTGACGGTAATCTTAAGCTCGAGAATTTCGCCTTTGACATCCACGGTAATTTTTTTGGACAAGTCACCCGTGGCGACCGCCGTTGCGACTTCCGCGATGTTGCGCACCTGGCCGGTCAGGTTGGACGCCATGAAGTTGACGTTGTCCGTCAAATCCTTCCATGTGCCCGCTACGCCTTCCACTTGCGCCTGCCCGCCGAGCTTGCCTTCAGTTCCCACTTCACGCGCCACACGCGTGACTTCACCGGCGAATGCGTTCAACTGATCCACCATGGTGTTGAGCGTGTTCTTGAGTTCCAGAATCTCGCCCTTCACGTCAACCGTAATCTTGCGGCTCAAATCGCCGCGCGCGATGGCTGTGGCAACGTCCGCGATATTGCGCACCTGTCCGGTCAGGTTGGAGGCCATGGAATTGACGTTGTCCGTCAAATCCTTCCAGGTTCCGGCCACGCCACGCACTTCGGCCTGTCCGCCGAGCTTGCCGTCGTTGCCGACTTCACGCGCCACGCGCGTGACTTCGCCGGCGAATGCATTGAGCTGGTCCACCATGGTATTCACGGTGTTCTTGAGCTCTAGAATTTCTCCCTTGACGTCCACCGTAATTTTTTTCGACAGATCACCGTTGGCCACGGCCGTGGTGACTTCAGCGATGTTGCGCACCTGGTCGGTCAGGTTCGAGGCCATGAAGTTGACGTTGTCCGTCAGATCTTTCCAGGTACCGCCAACGCCGCGCACCTGCGCCTGCCCGCCGAGTTTGCCTTCGGTGCCGACCTCGCGCGCCACGCGCGTGACCTCGCCCGCAAAGGCATTGAGCTGGTCCACCATCGTATTGATGGTGTTCTTGAGCTCGAGAATTTCTCCCTTCACGTCCACCGTGATCTTGCGCGACAAATCGCCCTTGGCCACCGCAGTAGTCACTTGCGCGATATTGCGCACCTGTGCCGTCAGGTTGGACGCCATCGAATTCACGGAGTCGGTCAGGTCCTTCCACGTGCCCGCCACACCGGGCACTTGCGCCTGGCCGCCCAGGGCGCCTTCGGTGCCGACCTCGCGCGCCACGCGCGTGACTTCGGCCGCAAAACCGTTGAGCTGATCGACCATGGTGTTGATCGTTTCCTTCAGCTCCAGGATTTCGCCTTTGACGTCCACGGTGATCTTGCGGCTCAGGTCACCGCGCGCAACCGCTGTCGTCACGGCCGCAATATTGCGCACCTGCGCCGTCAGGTTCGAAGCCATGGCGTTTACCGAGTCGGTAAGGTCTTTCCACGTTCCGGCGGCGCCCGGCACTACCGCCTGGCCGCCAAGCCGGCCATCCGTACCCACCTCGCGCGCAACGCGCGTCACCTCGGAAGCGAACGAGCGCAACTGGTCCACCATGGTATTGATGGCTTCCTTCAATTGCAGGATTTCGCCGCGCACATCCACGGTGATTTTTTTGGACAAATCGCCGCTGGCCACTGCGATTGTCACATCGGCGATATTGCGAACCTGCGCAGTCAGATTGCCGGCCATCTGATTGACCGATTCGGTCAGTTCCTTCCACACGCCGGACACACCCTTGACCTGCGCCTGTCCGCCCAGCTTGCCTTCGGTACCGACTTCACGCGCCACCCGCGTAACTTCTGAAGTGAACACGGAAAGCTGGTCGATCATTTTGTTGACCAGCTTCGCCGAACGCAGGAACTCCCCTTCCAGGGGCCGCCCGTCGGTCTCCAGCGCCATTGATTGTCCGAGGTCCCCTTTGGCGACTGCGCCGATGGTGCGGGCAACCTCGGTGGTCGGCCACACCAGATCGTCCACCAGCGTATTGAATTGCACGACCTCGTCCGCCCAGGCGCCTGCCGCACCCGGCACTCGCATGCGCTGCTTGAGCTTGCCTTCCTTGCCCACCGCCTGGCAGACCCGCTGGTTTTCACGCACTCTGCGGTCGTTCAACGCTGCGACGTCGTTATAAGCCGCAGCGATCTTGCCGAACACGCCGCTCCAGCTCGCGGGGAGCCGTTGTGAAAGATCGCCTTCGCGCAACGCGAGCATGGCTTCGAGGATATATTGCGCTTGCTGCTGCTCTGCGTTGGAACTCGATCCATTGCCGCCCTTTAGATATTTGGTGCGCGTGACGGACAACGCGGCTTCAGTGTTCTGGGCGTTTCTCATTCTCAAGCTCTCCGATCGCGTTCCGGGATGGCGTTAAGGCGCAAGGCTGCTTCGCGAAACACCTCAGGTGTTCGCCGGAAGCAGTCGTGAACTGGAAGGTGCTGCGTGTGAACCGTGCGGTGTGTCGTGTGCATGCACGTGTCAGCTTGTTGTAATTTGCGAAGACAGTAACGTGTTTCTCTGCGACCAACAAGACCACGATGCGAGAATATTTTTTTTACAACGTAGGAAAGTTCCTACATCGACGTCAATGGAAAAATGTATTGCGCTGGCTCGTGTAAGAATATTCCTACAGTACGTCAGCATTTCCTGGCGTCGCCTTTGGCTGTGTGTTTGCCGTATTTCCATTTGCCACCCAATGTTGCCAGCGGTAGTGCAATTGTTTGCATCGTCCTACGCCTACGGGCGCGCAACTGTGCGCCAGCGCACAGTTCCGCGCCTGCACAAGACGTGAACGTGCAGTGTCGCATCCGCCGCGTCATCAGACGGTTACCGAACCAACCCATTACCGGGCGGTCGGAATTTTTAATCCAGGCACAGCACAACAAGATGGCACGATTTTCGAACTATTCCAGATTCGCCAAGTGGGTGTCGCAGGCGAGCGGAAGCGGGCTTGCCTTCTGCATCGCCGCAGCGCTGGTTCTAACGTGGGCCCTCATCGGCGAGTTGTTTGACTTCAGTGATACCTGGCAGCTCATGATGAACACTTGCAGTTCAATCATCACGCTGCTGATGGTATTTCTGATTCAGAACACGCTGAACCGGGACAGTACAGCGCTGCAAATCAAGCTCGATGAATTGATTCGCGCGTTGGAAGGCGCGCAAAACGCAATGATCGGGCTTGAACATCTGGACGACGAGCAACTGGCGCGATTGGCGCAGAAATATGCCGATATCGCCGACCGGGCGAGACGAGAAACGAATACGCGCAGTCGCCGCGCCGGCTAAAGCGCTTTCACACCGGTTTTGCGACCATCAAATAAAATACCGCGACGAGCGCACCAAAGGCCGGTATGCCGAGCAGCACCCAGCGTTTCAGGTAACGCTGATAAAGCGGCGGCAATGCCTGTCCTTGTTGTATCGCGTGCACCGCCATATCGCGCATGCGGATCTGCATCCACACCACCGGCAACCAGCACGCGCCAGCGACCAGGTAAAGCATGATTGACCAGACGATCCAGCGGCTGTTGAGCGGGAAGCCGGCGAGATAAGCGAGGTAAAAGCCGCTCAGTGGCTGAAACACGACGCTGGTCGCGGTGAACAGCCAGTCGGCAATGACAACATGGCGGACCACGACCGCAATCACTCTGGGGTCACGCGTGCGGCTGGCGAAAAACATATAGTAGGCTGAGCCCAGGCCAGTGCCGAACAGCAAGGTCGAGGACAGTACATGAAGCCACTTGATGATCTGGTATTCCATCAGCGCCGATCCAGCTCATACATGACCCAGATCGCCATGAGCAACGGCAGATTCTTCAGCACCGGACCAAACGGATGCAGCCAGAACTCCGGCAGGCTGAACGTAATGATGACTGTGTAAGTCAGGATGGTGATGGCCTGCACCACCCATAACCAGCGACGACGAGACAGCAGGGCCGCCATGCCCAACAGCAGGTCCAGTGCCGCGCCCGCGTAGAGGGCCGCGCCCGCCCATGCATCTGAAATGCCGGCGCGCGCCAGCAAGGCATAGCTTTCGCGCACGGGATAAAGCCCGAGCGAAACTACGCCGCTGCCAATCCACACCAGCGCAATGCTAATTCTTAGCAGCGTGCCCAGCCAGGAAAGCCTCGCGGCCAGCCTGACCGCTGCAGCCGCATGCGGCGCAATGAACGCATCAACCGGGCGCGGATTGCGGCCGAGCAGCGCGGTGATAGACGCGGAATCCGCGGTATTGCCACGCTCGAGCATGCTCAGCATCGCAGTGTCCGGAATGCCCCAGCGCCAGGCGCCCAGCGCTGATAAAGCGGACAGGACGGCAGGCGGCACGGACACGAAGTGCGCGACGCCCAGTCGCATGCCGCTGCGTAATTTCACGAGATAGTCGCGCAGCGGCACAGCCTGTGGTCCGACCAGCGCAATGCGGCCCGTGAACGGCGAACTCAGCAACGCGACAACGGCGAGCGCGACGTCGTGCACGTGGACCGGCTGAATCAATTGTTCGCCGTGCCCTGGCAGCACAATCACCGGCATGCTGGCCAACTGCCTGAACAGGCGTGCGCTTGTACCCTCATCCCCATACACAAGCGAAGGTTGGGCGACGGCCGCCGAAAGCGGCAGTCGCAACAAGAACTCGTCGGCACGGCGTTTACTAATATGGAAATCCGTCGACGCCTGTTCATCGGCACCCAACGCGGACACCTGCACGACACGCCGCACGCCGGCTTGAACGCACGCGGCGAACAGTGCCTGCGGGCCCAGCGCATGTATCGATGCAAACGTTTGCACGCGGGTTTCACGAATAATGCCTGCGGCGTTGATCACGCAATCGACGTCTTTGAGCCGGGGAACCCACACCGCCGGATCCAGGTCACCGCCAAAATCTGCCACGATATAGTGCAGTTGCTTGTGTGAGAAAGCGCGCGCTGCCAATGCGGGATCGCGCGCTGCGCCAATGACTTGGTGCCCGGACTGGATCAGCTGTCGGATGATGGCGCCGCCGAGAAAACCGCTGGCGCCCGTCACCAGCACCAAAGACATGCGTGCCTCCTGATGTGGCGATGGAACAATGCCGCGCCCGGCGTTGTCGCAACTGGCTCACACGGACATAAACCATGAGCAAACCCTGGCACCAGGCAGCACGCGATGGCTCGGTATCCGGAGCGGCGGCTAGCATTGCATCCGCGCTCGTGTTGCTGGCATGCGGAGCGCGTGAGCAGAGGCGTGCGAGCGCGCCGCTCAATGCCGTCAGTCATTGGATATGGAACGAAGCGGCTGTGCGGCAAAACCGCCCCTCGCTGCGTTTTACGCTGCTGGGTTACGTGATACACCATGGCGCGGCCGTGTTCTGGGCAAGCCTGTATGAAAAATTTCTGGCTCGACCGGACGATTCGGCCGCCCGGACGTTGCAGAAAACGGCGCTTAGCTCGGCAGTGGCGTGCATCGTGGATTTCAAGTTCACGCCGCGCCGGTTTACCCCCGGTTACGAACGGCGGTTGTCGAAGCAATCGCTTTTCCTGGTCTACAGCGCCTTCGCGATCGGCATGGCGGGTGCCGGGCTGCTGAAAGACCGCAAGCGGGATCGATGAATCCGCGCTTGACAACCGGTGCATGCGGCAAAGCTGACAAAGGGCGCGCGCATGAGCAACGGCGCTACTGGCCGCTTGGTCCGATCGGACTTCGGTGAGTTGCCTTAGCCATCGTCGATATTGAATTACGGGATGTGAACTCCCGGATGGGCGCATCATCGAATTGATCAGTTTCTTTACGTTGCGAGCAAGCAATGTCAAGACATGTCTCAGCCGCTGAACCGCATGACGATCCCAGGCCGTTCCAATTTGTCGCCCGGCGCAACAATTCGTTTCCCTCGAGTGCCAATTTCGCCGTGTTCGGCTCCATCGCCGCCATCATGCTGGTAATCGCACTGGGCTTCGCGATGGCCGGCGCATGGCCGATATTTCTTTTTTCCGGGCTGGAACTGGGGCTGGTGTATCTGGCCATTCGGCATACAGGCCAGCATGCGCTGGACTACGAGTCGATCTCTGTTCATGACGACAAGCTGGTGGTGGTCATCAAAAGCAAGGACACGCAACGCTGCGTGGAATTCAATCCGTATTGGGTACAGGTGGTAGGTGGGGCCAGTCATGGCATCAGGGATGGCGCGCTGATCCTTCGCTCCCACGGCAAGGAAGTGACATTCGGCACGCATCTGACGGGCGAGCAGCGTGTCGAACTGGCGCATCTACTGAAACGACAATTGCGCATCAGGCGAGAACCGCT
Source organism: Burkholderiales bacterium (assembly GCA_045810225.1). Lineage (GTDB taxonomy): Bacteria > Pseudomonadota > Gammaproteobacteria > Burkholderiales > JACQAP01 > JACQAP01. Next base: position 7,287 of record JBJMWI010000113.1, on the reverse strand, counting down.
CGCCCGGCGCGCACAATATTCTGCTTAAGGTAACAACATGAGCGCAGTCATCGACCACGGGCACGACCATTCCCACACCAGCTATCCGGGCGGTCTCATGCGCTGGGTCACCACCACGAACCACAAGGACATCGGCACCATGTACCTGTGGTTCAGCTTTGTCATGTTCATCGTCGGCGGCACCATGGCCTTGCTGATCCGCGCCGAATTGTTCCAACCGGGCTTGCAGTTCCTGGATCCGCAGTTCTACAACGAAATGGTCTCGACCCACGGGCTGGTCATGATCTTCGGCGCCATCATGCCGGCATTCGTCGGTTTCGCGAACTGGCTGATCCCGATGCAGATCGGCGCTCCTGACATGGCTTTCCCGCGCCTGAACAACTGGAGTTTCTGGCTGTTAATTCCGGGCTCCTTGCTGTTGAGCGGCGCGCTGTTCGCGCCCGGCGGAGGCAACGGGGCGGGGTGGACCATGTATCCGCCGTTGAGCGTGCAGCATGGAATGGGCATGGACATGACGATATTTGCCATCCATATCCTGGGCATGTCGTCCATCATGGGCTCGATCAATATCATCACCACGATCCTGAACCTGCGGGCACCCGGCATGACGCTCATGAAAATGCCGCTGTTCGTGTGGACCTGGTTGATCACCGCATATCTGCTCGTAGCCGTGATGCCGGTGTTGGCCGGGGCGGTGACCATGACACTGACCGACCGGCATTTTGGAACTCACTTCTTTAATGCGCCAGGCGGGGGTGACCCGGTAATGTTCCAGCACTTGTTCTGGTTCTTCGGGCACCCTGAGGTCTATATCATCGCCATTCCGGCATTCGGCGTGATTTCACAGGTGATCCCGGCATTCTCGCGCAAACCGTTGTTCGGCTATACCTCTATGGTTTATGCGGTGTCCGCTATCGCGATCCTTTCCTTCCTGGTATGGGCACACCACATGTTTACCACCGGGCTGCCTGTTACCGGCCAGCTCTACTATATGTATGCAACCATGCTGATCGCCGTTCCCACCGGCGTGAAAGTATTCAACTGGGTGTCGACCATGTGGAAGGGCTCGCTCAGTCTTGAGACGCCCATGCTGTTCGCCATCGGTTTCCTGCTGCTGTTTACCATCGGCGGTTTCAGCGGGTTGGTGCTTGCAATTGTGCCGATCGATATCCAGGCACACGACACTTACTACGTGGTGGCGCACTTTCATTATGTAATGGTGGCAGGCGCGCTGTTCTCCGCGTTTGCGGGGATCTATTTCTGGCTGCCGAAATGGACCGGCCATATGTACAACGAAGTGCTTGGCAAGTGGCATTTCTGGCTGTCGTTTATTTTTTTCAACATGATTTTCTTCGTGCAGCATTTCCTCGGCCTGGCCGGCATGCCGCGCCGCATCGCGGACTATGCGCCGCAATTTACCGACTTCAACGTCATCTCGTCGCTGGGCGCATTTGGATTCGGGGTGTCGCAACTACTGTTCCTGTATGTCGTCGTCAACTGTATCCGCAGCGGTAAGCCCGCGCCCCAGAAACCTTGGGAAGGCGCTGATTCACTCGAGTGGACCCATCTGCCGACACCAGCGCCTTATCATTCTTTCGAGACGCCGCCCGTGCTGAAGTAAGACGGGGGCGCGGTGCCGGTCGGGCCAGCCGGCATGGCGACTGCACGGATGGCATCGATTAGCACCTGCACACCATCGGCCAGCGTTTCATGCGCGCTTGCGGTCAACATGATCAGCATGGAGTCCTGCAGCGGAATGATTCCATACCGGCTTCGGTAGTGTGCTACGTGCAATGCCAGCACGCGAGCCACCGCAATGATTTCGCGTTTGCTCGCTTCAGCGACCAGGCGATCCGACAACTCGATGGCGGCGGCAATGCGTTCCGATTCCTGGGCCAATGGCATCCTCCTTCGGCTTGGGCGGGCGTAATCCATTGACCGGGACGAGCGCCAGGTTATCCGGTCAAGCGCAAATTATCCTGGGCTCGCAGACTGGCGCGAATTACCGCCGGTCGAATAGCCTTTCTGCGCATGGCGCGCTTCCGTAATGCGCCACTCCTGCAGGACATAGACATAGCCGCGGGATGTTTCCAGCTCCTCCAATCCCCTTAACGAAAAAGTGAGCACGGTCATACCGGTCAGCCGTGGTTCGAGGATTGGCTTCAGCAGGTGACCCATTGGCGTAGTGAGACCCGCCATGCGCCTGAGCGGGCCGCCCGCCTCTCGGGCAGCTTCATAAATCATCAGCTCGCCGACCACCGCGGCCTTGGCATCGAATTCTTTTTCGGTATAGCGCCTTCCGCGCTCGTATGCAGGCACCACGGCAAACAGCATGGCTGGATGGATATACAGTTGTTGATTCGATTCTAGCGCCATCAAGTCGGCGCTGGCAAGCGCGTTGCCTCTGAATGTAAAAGCTCCTGCTTTGTGAAAAAAATACACGGCTTCCCGGCTGCACCATGTAGGTCATGGCGCGGTCACGCGGCCCGTGTGAGCTAAACGGGCCTCTTCAACTGCAGAAAGTCGCTGGCATGACGATTGCGGTACTCCGGCTACACGCCCGCCTGCAAGCGTATTGGCGCAAGCCCGGAGCTTTTGCGTTGATGGTGCAGGCGCTTGTCGAACCAACGCAGCACGCTTTTTCAGGAGAACGGAATGAACAAGTTACTTTTTACCTTATTGGCCAGCGCTGCGACGGCGACGCTCGTGGTTGGCAGCGCAACGCGCGCTGCTGACAACAGCAGCTCGAGCGCCGGTCAAAGCTCGAACGCTGGCACAGCACAAAGTCAGAGTGACCAGTCTTCCACTGGGGGAAACAAGAGCACGTCCCCGAGCGACAGCACCCGAAACAACGAATCAACTCCGCCAACCCGAAGAAATCCATCCTCGGCGAACGACATGACCAACAAGACGCCTGGCGAACCAGCCGCCAAGGCAACGCCGGACGAAAGTGGTCGGACCGCGCCGCAAAGTCCGCGCGAACCTAGCGCCGGCACTGCGCGCGGGGACACTTCCTCAGATAACAACAGCAGCAGCAGCGGGGATGCGCAATCGTCGGCTGGCGCAAGCTCGTCGAACCCGGATCGCACAAGCGAAGCAGACCGGCAGTCCAACCGGTAAGCGGAATCGCCCTGTTAGTTTCAACAACTCAAGGAGAACCTCAATGAAGCAGCATTACGTTATTTCAGCAGCAGTAGTCGCAACGATCTTCGGCTTGGCGGCGTGCACCGACCGCAACAACCAGGCTAGCCAGTCCGGATCATCTAGCGCGGGCAAGTCGGCGTCATCGAACTCGTCAAGTCCATCTGGATCGACGGCGAATTCCTCCGGATCAACTTCAAGCCCGTCCGGCGGCGGGAGCACCGGAGCGAATAGCGGCAGCACCGCAGGGGGCACCGCGGGAAACAGCAGCTCGGGTAGCAGCACTAGCGGACCCACTGCCGACTCCAGCACCAGCTCGTCATCCGGCAACAAGTCCAAGAGCACGCAATAAGCTGTTTCGTTTTGCTCGCACCCACATCGCCGCCCGCAAGCCGGGCGGCGATGTGCTTTCACAAAACGTCACGCAGCATTTCGCGGCTTTTTTTTACGCGTCTTGGGCGGTTCAAGGACGTGCAACGGTCTTTCCCAGATACTCGCGAACTTTGCCGGGCTCGCTGCCAACCGCCCGCACAGCCGCCTTCAGCTGCGCTTCGGTAACCGCCAGGGACGTCAGCCAATAATGCAATTGTGCGGGATCGTCCGGATTGATTCGCTGCCCCGGATCATCCTGTTTGCGCTCGTTCATGGTTTTTCCTAGAAGCCATCATGATCGAACGACAATGCGCGACTTCAAACGTTCGCGAAAGCGTGAAGACCTTGTTCAAACCACTTATAAAGCCGGGAGCCTTACCTTGAATTCGCTGCCTTTGCCGAGTCCCTCGCTGAAAGCTTCGATGGTTCCGCCATGCATTTCCACCAACCGCTTCGCCAGCGATAGTCCAATGCCAAGCCCCCCCTTGGTACGTTCAAACCCTTCATCCGCCTGGTAGAACATGTCGAATACATGCGGCAGTTTTTCTGCTGCAATACCCACACCAACATCGCTCACCGACACGATCGCTGCTTGAGCCTGCTTCTCTGCGGTCAGGCACAGACGACCACCGGGGTTGGTATATTTGGCGGAGTTGCTTAACAGGTTCGTAAAAACCTGGGCAAGTCGTTCGGCGTCTCCAGTTAAAAAAACCGGTTCGGACGGCGGTACGACTTCGAACGTATGGCGATACTGTTCTATTATGGGCCTGCACGATTCAATCGCCGCATCGAGCACGCCTGCAAGCTCAATTCGCCGCATATCAAGCTTCATCTTCCCGGTCGATATACGGCCCACATCGAGCAAGTCATTCAGCAGGCGCGCCATGTGCTTGACTTGCCTTTCGACAACCTCGCTGGACCATTTCACCGAGGAATCGGCTATGTTGCTTTTGGCAATGATCGATGCGGCATAGGTAATGGCGCCCAGTGGGTTTCGCAATTCATGCGCCAAGGTCGCGATGAATTCATCTTTACGTCTGTCAGCAATGCGCAGCTTTTCCTCGCTCGCGCGCAAAGCCTGCTGGGTCTCCATCAAACGCTCGTAGTGCCGCTGCTCGGTCAAGTCCGTGATTACCAGGCATGTCCCACGCGCTCCTTCTTTTACTGGTTTTGCGCAAAGATAGACGGGCACGGGGGTTCCATCGCCTCGCTGAAAAACGATCTCGCGCTTCGCGTCGCCCTGCAGCCCGTCGCGCAACAGCTCCTGCATGGCAGGCTCGCTTTCCGGGGCGATGAAGTTGTTCATCGGCTTGCCGAGCACGGATTCGGGCGCCGTTTTCAGCATCTCGATGAAGCTGGTGTTGATTTGTATGACCGCGCCGCCTGGCGTCAGCGTTACTGCACTATAGGGCAAGTGCTCGATCATGAGGCGATAGGAATCGTCCGCTGTGCCCATGACGTACACCTGCTCGCGATCGCCTTCTACCAATATCGCGTCGGCCTCGCCGCTATGAAGCGCGCGCAGTATTTCTTCAGCCTCCTCCGCCCTGCGGCGCAGTTCCTGATTTTCTACCAACAACTGCTCGACGCTCGGAACATCCCTTTTGGCCTGTGCCTGGTTGGACATGGTCAACTCCCAGACGGCCGCAATTGCAGTCCCACTAGCGTGCGTTCAGTATTCGACAAATCACCAATCACCTTGCGGATCGGTTCAGGCAGTTTTCGCACCAGGGTCGGAATGGCGATGATTTGATCGCCTTTGGCCAGGTGTGGATGCACCAGCAGATCCACGACTTCGATTTTATATTTGCCGGGAAGTTTGGCTTCGCACAGCTTCTTGAGATTTGCCAGGGCCGCCTGGGATTTTGCCGTTTGGCCTGCGACGTACAGGCGCAGCTCCCATACGTCGGGGTCAGCCACGGCTGTTGCTGAAATTTCCTGCAGACTGGGTGGAGATTGCTTTTTCGCTTTCATTTGCGCCGTACCGTGGGTATCTGCGGACTTGCTGAGACTTGGATGGGATTATCCGCCCGTCGGCTGACGGCCATGCGCTCCCGGTCGAGCAGTGACGAATTGGCGGCCGCTTGTTCCTGTTCGATGAGCCGCATCAATTCTTCCTGCTCTGCCTCGAACTGGCCGTGCAGCGCGGCTGCCTGAGCCTCCACCGATCGACGTTTGCGTTCGATGTCCCGCTGGCGGCGCTCGATCTCCTGCTGGCGCGTCAGCGCGACGGCCTGCTCGCGCGCCTCCTGGGCGAGCCGCATGGAACCCGTCAGCACACCTTCTGGCCCGACGTATACATCCTTGATTTCAACGCCGCGCGCAGTTAGCAGGAACTCTCGAATCTGGTTCGAGTGCGACATGCCGCGTGATTTGAGCACATACAAGCCGCGATTTCGCTCGCCGCCCAACTCGATATCGCGCAACAGCATCCACGTATCGATGATCGATGAGATCCCGGACTCGCTTCGTTCCAGGGCGTTTCCCCCGCGCGTCAAGCTCGTGAAAAAAGCAGTGATCTGCCGGCTCTTGAGGAAATCGATCAGACGGATCAGCATCGATTCTATTTCCCTGGAAGAACCCACGTTCGCGAAGGTCGTGATGGGGTCTATCACTACGGAATGCGGCTCAAGCTTCTCCACCAGCTTGTGCAACACAGCCAGATGCATTTCCAGCCCGTGCGCGTCAGGGCGCGAAGCGTGGAATACCAATAAGTTTTTTTTCAGCCAGGGTTCCAGATCGAGGCCGATGGAACGCATGTTGCGCACCAACTGGCTTTGCGATTCCTCGTAGGAAAAGTACAGGCAACGCTCGCCGCGCCGGCACGTGGCATCGGCAAAGTGCGCAGCGAGACTCGTTTTGCCGGTGCCCGCCGTTCCGGTTACCAGCACGCTGCTGCCGCGATACACGCCCGCCCCGCCCAGCATGGTGTCGAGCGGCGCAATGCCCGTGGAGATTCGTTCCTCGGACGCCTCCTGTGCCAGCCCCATGGAGGTGATAGGCAGAACCGAAATTCCGTTCTCATCAATCAGGAATGGATATTCGTTCGTGCCGTGCACGGTGCCGCGGTACTTGACGATACGCAAGCGGCGCGTCGACAGTTGGTCGTTCACCCGGTGATCGAGCAAAATAACGCAGTCGGAAACATACTCTTCCAGACCCTGGCGTGTCAGCGTGCCGTCCCCCCGCTCGCCGGTGATGATTGCGCTGACCCCTTTATCCTTAAGCCAGCGGAACAGACGGCGAAGTTCGGCACGCAGCACTGCGGTATCCGAGAGGCCGCCGAACAGCGTTTCCAGCGTATCCAGCACCACACGTTTTGCGCCGATCGAATCAATGGCATGCCCGAGCCGGATGAACAGCGCGCTCAAATCATATTCGCCAGCCTCTTCGATCTCGCTGCGTTCGACATGGACGTAGTCCACGGCAAGTTTTTTTTCGTCCGTGAGCTGTTCCAGGTCGAAACCGAGCGAGCGCACATTCTGTGCTAGCTCCTCGGGGGTTTCCTCAAATGCCAGGAACACGCCCGGTTCGCCGAACTGAGTCGCACCACGAACCAGGAATTCGATGCCAAAGAGTGTCTTTCCGCTGCCCGCGCTGCCGCAGATCAGCGTCGGGCGCCCCCGCGGCAAGCCGCCGCCGGTGATTTGATCCAGTCCGTCTATTCCGGTTCGCGCCTTCGGTAGCGAATGCTTCACGGCGGTGGCATTGGTAGCAGTTCTTCCCATGTCTCTCCCCAACATGCTGGTTCGCGATTGCGTGGCTATTTTTGCA
>JBJMWI010000112.1:0-20217 GCA_045810225.1 Burkholderiales bacterium | reverse complement strand
CGTGTGTTGTTGCAAGATACTCACAAAACGTTGACGGACGCCGAAGCCGAAGCCGCAATCGCGCGACTTATTAAGGTGTTACAAGAAGAATTTGATGCAAAGCTTCGCCGATAAGGGGAAAATAATGACTTTGACCAAGGCCGAGTTGGCAGACTTGTTATTTGAGAAGGTAGGGTTCAACAAGCGCGAAGCCAAAGACATGGTCGAGTCGTTTTTCGAAGAAGTACGGTTGGCGCTGGAGAACGGGGAGGGCGTCAAATTATCGGGGTTTGGCAATTTTAAATTGCGCGACAAGCCCCAACGTCCGGGCCGCAATCCTAAGACAGGCGAGGAAATCCCGATTACTGCGCGTCGAGTCGTCACGTTTCATGCGTCGCAAAAATTGAAGGCGATGGTCGAACAAAATTATAAAGATGGACGCAAACCACAGTCCTAAGGAAGCGCTGCCGCCGATACCTGCGAAACGCTACTTCACAATCGGCGAAGTCAGCGAACTATGCGGTGTAAAGCCGCACGTACTGCGTTACTGGGAACAGGAATTCACCCAGTTAAAGCCGGTAAAGCGTCGTGGCAACCGGCGCTATTACCAGCACCACGAGGTGCTGCTCATCCGCCGCATACGCGACTTACTGTACGATCAAGGGTTCACGATCAGTGGCGCCAGAAACCGGCTCGATGAGATCGCTGCACCTCCATCCAAAGCAAATCGCACGGCCAGCGGCGCAAACCTGTCAGCGCTGCGCAACGAAATCAAAACCGTCCTGGAAATCCTGCGTCGCTGACGCACTCGTATCCGAGACGTCACTGCATGGCGCTCTGATATAATTCACAGCCTCGGGGCGTAGCGCAGCCTGGTAGCGTACCTGCATGGGGTGCAGGTGGTCGGAGGTTCAAATCCTCTCGCCCCGACCAGATTTTTCTCACAATCATTCGCCGGAACACCTTGAGGAAAGTGGACGGAAGCGGAGCAAACGTTTCCCGTTCTGTTGTTCTCCGGGACTGTGTCAAGGCTGGCCTACCGAGCCGATGCGCATACTCCTAAGCAACGATGACGGTTACTTCGCACCTGGCCTGGAGCTGCTTGCGGAGTCTCTGTCGAAAGTGGCACAAATCATCGTGGTCGCTCCGGAACGTGATCGCAGCGGTGCGAGCAATTCTCTTACTCTGGATCGTCCTTTAATCGTCCGGCATTCCCACAACGGGTTTCGCTACGTCAATGGCACGCCGACGGATTGCGTGCACTTGGCGGTCACCGGACTGCTTGAGGACATCCCGGATATTGTGATTTCGGGAATCAATCACGGAGCAAATATGGGTGACGACACCATTTATTCTGGCACCGTGGCGGCCGCAACGGAGGGCTTTCTGTTGGGGATCCCGTCCATTGCAATTTCGCTGGCCAGTAAAACTGCGCGTCACTATGACACCGCGGCTCGCGTCGCTTGTGAACTATTCCAGCGCTTCTGCGATAGACCTCTGTGTCCGATGCTGCTTAACGTCAATGTGCCGGATCTCGAGTACGATCAGCTTGAAGGCATGGAAGTAACGAGATTAGGTCGGCGGCATAAGGCCGAGGGGGTCGTAAAGTCCACAAATCCACGCGGTGAGACAGTTTATTGGATCGGTGCCGCGGGCGATGCGCAGGATGCGGGCGCCGGAACAGATTTCCATGCAATAGCTCATCGCAAGGTCTCCGTTACTCCGCTACAGATTGATCTGACTCAATACAACAGCCTGGATCGCATTGGCAACTGGCTTGTGGAACCCGTGCTCGTATGATTGTGCGTGGGGTACACAACAGTATCCACCCATGTCAATGAATAACAGGAATGCCGGCATAGGCATGACTTCACAGCGCACTCGCATGCGCATGATTGAACGGCTTCGCGACCAAGGCGTGAACGACGAAGTTGTGTTGCAAGCGATGGCCGAAATACCACGCCATATCTTCGTCGACGAGGCGCTTGCAAGCCGTGCCTATGACGATCTGGCGCTTCCCATAGGTTTCGGGCAGACCATCTCGAACCCTTTTACGGTTGCACGCATGGTGGAGCTTGCGCGCGGTGGACGGGACTTGGTCAAGGTGCTTGAAATTGGGACCGGCTGCGGCTACCAAGCAGCGGTATTGTCACGCGTGGCCCGCGAAGTCTATTCGCTGGAACGTCTTGCCGGTCTTATTTCGAAGTCCAGAGTACGGTTGCGCGGACTTGGCTTGCGAAATATAAAACTCAAACATGGCGACGGGCATGCAGGACTGAAAGAACACGGACCTTTTGACGCGATAGTCATGTCTGCAGCAGCGACGCATTTGCCCGAGATGCTTGCAGAACAGCTGGAGGAGGGCGGGAGAATGGTCTTGCCATTAGGGACGAAAGAACAGCGCCTGGTGCTTGTTGTGCGCCACGCGAGCGGTTTCGAACAATCGGTTTTGGACGAAGTGAAATTCGTGCCTATGATTGCCGGGGTATCGGCGTGACCTCGCGTTCAACACTGCACGTGGTTAAGTGCAGCATTCTGGCGGCATTGATACTGTCGCTTGTGGCTGCCTGCGGCTCGACCCCGACTGCTGCGCCGGTGGTCGAACGTTCCCCGAACGCCAATGCTGCCGCCAAACCCGCGCCTACGGTTACGTTGCCCCCAGTACCCCAGCAACCTGCCACGCCAGCCGCTCCAGTGACCGCGGCTGCCGAGGTGGCCACGACTCCGCAAAAAAACGAGAAGCAGCCTAATGTAACGCCGGAACAGCCTGCACGGGCAGCGGATGAACCGACGACGAAGGCCTATCGTGAGGGTGATTGGCGTCCCGAATTTCATACGGTCCGCAAAGGAGATACCCTTTACAGTATTGCGCTTGACTATGGACAGGATTATCGAGAACTCGCGGCCTGGAACAATCTGCAAGATCCGGCGCTGATCAAAATCGACCAACGTTTGCGGCTGTTTGCTCCGGATAGCGTGGGGGCGTCAACGAATCCTCAGCCAGTTATCCTCGCCGTCCCATTGGCAGGAGTCGCACCGCTCTTTTCTGAGCCTAAAGCACGAAAGCTTCCTTATTCCGAGCAAGCCTTGGCGCAACTAAAAGTTGGCACGCTAAAACCGGACGCACCTGCGGGGCCCGCATCCCCGACCGTACCCGTGATCGCCAAAGCACCGGTTGTCCGTGCAACGACTCCATCCCCGACGGCAGCTACCCCAACTGAACCTCTGGCCAGCGACGGCAGGATGATCTGGGAGTGGCCGGCGCAAGGCAAGCTGTTGTACGCATTTGGACAGGGACCAATCAAGAAAGGAGTCGGAATCGAAGGGCGCACGGGTCAGCCGGTAATGGCTGCCGCGCCTGGCAAGGTCGTGTACAGCGGAAGTGGTCTTCGCGGTTACGGCAAACTGATCATCCTGAAGCACAATGAGTCTTATCTCAGCGTGTATGCACACAACAGCCAGATACTGGTCAAGGAAGGACAGACAGTGGCCAAGGGCCAAAAGATCGGTGAAATCGGCAGTAGCGACAGTGATCATATCGCGTTGCATTTCGAGATTCGCCGTCTCGGCAAGCCAATCGATCCGCTGCAATACCTTCCAGAGCGGGCTTCATGAACAAAAAGACTCTTATGCGACATGCGCCCGGACGTTCACCGGCCAACATTCTCCGAGATATTTCGGAATTGGCGAGATATCAGCTGCGCAACCTAATTTTTCGTACCGCCTGACGCATCTCTTCTAGTTTCTCGGCATTCCGGCCGGGCCCGTAGCGCAGCGAAACGTAAAGCGCGCTTATCTTGTTCGCGGATGCTCTGAGTTCGGGAAATTGCATTGAAACTCGGGCCGCAAAGTCCCGGGGCCCCTCGCTTGGGTGGCGCGAGGCACCGCGCTTGGCCAATGCATCGCAATAAGATATATAAATGCGTTGTACGGGATCCGGGCGTTGGCTCTCGAGTCGCAAAAGCAATGCTAAAGCCAATGCAAGCATGATGGCTCCGCTAATCACGGTAAGGACGATTACCATGTCTCTCCAGTTGGCGTCGCTTAGGCCCATCTGTCCCAGAAAACGAATCTGGCGATCGGGAGTGTAGCCAAGTACCCATTGATTCCAATTATTTGCTGCAGCATCCCACGCATACCGGGCTCTCTTGAGCCAATCGAACACACCGCGGGCCAGCAACGGTCTCTCGATGGCGGGTAAGGCTTGCGTGAACCCTCGCTCCACGCGTAGAGGCGACACGGCTGCCGTTGGATCGATTCGTACCCAGCCATCGCCGGGCAACCAGACTTCAGACCACGCATGGGCATCCGACTGGCGCACCACCACATATCCATCCAAAGGGTTGGTCTCGCCTCCCAGGTATCCGGTTACTACGCGTGCAGGGATGCCCGCAGTTCTCATGAGGAACGTGAAAGCGGACGCATAATGCTCGCAGAAGCCGCTACGCGTTTCGAAAAGAAACTGGTCAATGGGGTCTTTGTCCAATTGCGCTGGCGAAAGCGTATAAACGAACGGCTGATCGCGAAACATTTTTAGAGCACGGAAAAGGATGTCGCGGTCATTGCCCGTCTCGGCACGCCATTGCGCTACCAAAGCGCGCGCGCGCGGTGAGACACCTGCGGGCACGCTCAGCGCGAGCCGTCGATTCTCTGGAGTTTCATCAACGCCCGCTCGGTAGCGGGGCGAAGATGTCATTTCGTAGCGCAATCGGTCATGAACGATACGACGCGATAGCAACTGATAATCCGTGGTCAGATATGCTTCCGCGGGCACGCTCATTGGCATATCAATCGCAAACAGCCAGTTTCTGTCGTGTGACTCCATCGTGACGGTATAACGTAGCGGCGGTCCGAGGTTTTCAATGTCCGGTCGTTGTGTTGTCACATTGTTTGCGGCGCGCCAGGCGCGCCCGTCGTAGTTCCATAGAACTGGCCCGCGCCAGTAAAACTGCTGTGGGTTTGACGGCGGTTGGTCAAACAGCACCCGGAATGCCACCGCATCGGACAGGCTCAAGGAGCTCATATCGCCGGGCGACATGCTGTCCCCAAGACCGGTCTTGGCTGAGTAATTGATTTGCGGCAAGCCCCAGAGGGGACCTTGTACCCGAGGGAACAGCACGAACAATGTAAGCATGACTGGAATGCCCTGCAGGATCATCATCGCTGCCTGGCGCAGAACCGGCACCACGGACGGCTGCCCGGCTTGATGCTGCAATCCCACCATGGTGGCCGTAATGATCCAGACCACGAGCAACATGTAAAACGCGGTTAAAATCGACTGAGAATAAAAGAAATTGGTCACTACCAGGAAATAGGCCAACAACACCACGACCATCGTATCGCGCGGCTTGGTCATTTCCATAACCTTGAGCGCCATCATGACGGTCAGCATCGCCACGCCGACATCACGGCCATAAAGCGTGTGGTACGACAGCGCGATGGCTCCCGTACTGCCCAGCGCCAAAGCAACCAGCAACCATTTGTTCGGCAGTCTCGTTTGCCGCCAGCCAAAATAGAAACGGGCCAGCAATACCACCGCCGCCAGCGTCGGGATCCAGGCTGGCAGATGCAGCGCATGCGGAGCGATGACCATTGCAAGCGACCCCAGGATAGCGGCCAGATTGATCAGACTCACATCGCGCGCTATCACGATCTGAATAGCGCTAGTGCCTGAAGACAACGCTCCCGATGCGGAACACCTGAGTCAGGATTGAACACGACGCCGGGCAGGCGCAAGCCATATCGTATTGCGATGACTTCCGATTCGATCACCCATCTCGCAAGCCTCGATAGCTTGGCCTCGACGTCCATGATGGGAAGGTCGTGGAAGTCGAGCCATATTTCAGTGGCCGTCCCTCCTGAAAACTGCTTTGACAATAGGATCTCATTTCGTGCAAAAGCCTTCCACGCGATACGGCGAGGAGAATCGCCGGCACGAAAGGTACGCAGGCCGGCAAAATCCTCTTCTCCGGCATGAAAAGCGGGGCCTTCGCCGGCGGACGTTCGTTCCAACGGTAAGGGGCAACGGCCCATTTCTGGTTTCGGGTAAACCAGGCAATGCATATCAAGATCAACCAGGGCCCAGGCATAAAAAAGACCAATCGGGTACGTAGTGAAGATGCGCAAACGACCCGGATAGAATAATCCACGACTTGCAGCGGGTACTTTCAACTCAATGAGCTTCGTACTTCTTCGGGGAACATCATGAAACTCGATCTCGGTGCCGGTCAGCTGGACAGCCAAGCTAGTTCTTGGCAAAGAAGAAGTATTCTCGACGTAGATGCGAAAGCTTGCATGTTCGCCCGCAAAAACCGGGTCTGCTTTGCCAGGCCGCAAAGCTATACGTGCGAGGTTTCGCCAAGTGTGAAGCATCGCTACCATGCCGTTTCCCGCCAGAAGGAAAACAAGCACATAGCCAAGGCTCAAGTTGTAGTTGATTGAGCCGATCAGCATCAGCAGGATGGTCACGCCAAACATGAGCCCCGCGCCGGTGGGGAGTATATAAACCCGTCGTTGTCCGAGCACCACCGGACTGATCTCGGGACCTTTGGGCGGAAATATCCAGTCACTTACACGCTCGCGCAAAGATGACGCCGCTCCAAGCATGCGCAAACGGGAATGCCGGCCGATTGCTGTTGATGCGTCGTTGCCGGGACGGGTGCTCACGCGGCAACTCTACGGAATCGGTACTTCAGCAATCAGGCGCTCAGCAAGCTGACTGCTGCTGAACGGCGTATACCCTGTGATTGACGACAGCCGGTGACCCGCAACGCTTGGCAATACAGCTTGAACGTCTTCAGGAATGACTTCATTGCGGTCGTCCATGAATGCCCAGGCCCTGGCGGCATTGACCACTGCCAGACCAGCGCGCGGCGAAAGGCCGTTCACGAAATCGGATGACTGTCTCGTATAGCGAATAAGGGCCTGAACATAGTCCAGCAAAGCAGGCGCAGTGAACACCAGCCTGGCTTTGTACTGCAATTCCAGCAGATCGCCAGTTGCCAGTGCTGCGCCAAGGTCAGAAATCATATCGCGGCGCTCCTGGCCTTCCAAAAGCGCGCGTTCCGCCGCAGCATCGGGATATCCAAGGTGAATCCGCATCAGGAAACGATCGAGCTGCGATTCCGGCAATGGAAAAGTACCAACTTGATGAGACGGATTTTGCGTCGCTATCACGAAGAATGGCTCGGGCAGCGTACGCGTCCGGCCTTCCGTGGTGACCTGATGTTCCTCCATTGCCTCCAGAAGTGCGCTTTGTGCCTTGGGCGTCGCGCGGTTTATTTCGTCGGCAAGAATCACTTGCGTGAATATCGGACCAGGATGGAATTTGAACGCCGAAATTTCCCGGTCGAATATCGATACGCCAAGGATGTCGGCCGGCAACAGATCGCTGGTGAACTGTATTCGCTGAAAATCGAGACCCGTCGCCCGCGCCACTGCGTGTGCGAGCGTTGTTTTACCGACGCCCGGCAAATCTTCTATTAGCAAATGCCCTCGTGCCAGTAGACAGGCAACGGTTAGCCGAATCTGGTGTTCTTTGCCGAGAATAATCCGCCCGACTTGCGAAACGACAACGGACAATGGATTCGGCATTCGCTTATCGGCAGATGTTGGACGGGACGCAGAGTACTCGAATAGTTTACATTAGTGCAGCGTGATGGTATTCACGCTCACTTCGAGCTATTTTCAGAGCCGATCCTACTATGGCGACTGCGTTCATCAGGCATCCCGATTGCGCCTTGCATAACATGGGAGCCGGCCATCCCGAATCCCCGGACCGGCTGGCTGCAATTGAAGACCATCTGATCTCCACGGGACTGATGGATCACCTGGTATCCGCCGTGGCGCCCGAGGCAACGCGAGAACAGTTATTGAGGGTGCACGCCGGGAGTTACATCAAATCAATCGAAGCGGTCGCTCCACACAAGGGATTTGTTCACCTTGATCCAGATACCGCCATGAATCCACACACCCTGTCAGCTGCAAAATACGCGGCCGGTGCGGTCGTCATGGCGACGGATATGGTGATGCGAGGCGAAGTTGAAAATGGTTTTTGCAACGTGCGCCCCCCAGGACACCATGCTTGCCGACGCAGGGCCATGGGATTCTGCATCTTCAACAACGTTGCGGTGGGGGCCGCGCACGCGCTCGCGGTGCATGGACTTGACCGTGTCGCCATCGTGGATTTCGACGTACATCATGGCAACGGCACTGAAGACATATTCGCTGGCGATCCGCGTGTAACCATGGTTTCGACTTTTCAGCATCCTTTCTACCCGTACAGCGGCGTGGAGGGCCAATCTGAGCATATGGTCAATATTCCGCTCGCCGCATACAGCGGCAGCACACAATTTCGGGATGCGGTAGAGAATGTCTGGCTGCCGGCGTTGCATCGCTTCGCACCTCAGATGATCTTTGTCTCCGCCGGTTTCGATGCCCATCGCGATGATGACTTGGCATCGTTGGCACTATCGGAAAGCGACTATGCATGGGTAACACAAAAGATTGTCGATGTGGCGCAGCGCTATGCCGATCGGCGTATCGTCTCGACGCTCGAAGGAGGCTATAACCTAGAAGCGCTCGCGCGAAGCGTAGCGGCCCATGTCCGCGCGCTATGCGAAATTTGACGAAGCGATCCAGAATCGCCAAAGCCGCCGAATGCGCGGTAGAAATTTCCGTGGCGAAATAAGGCAGGCGCTGGCGCTAAAGTCAGAAGGCTTTCAACTGCTCGAGTCCCTGCCAACTGCGTGCTCTACTCGCGCGTCGCTGGAATCACCAGCGCGGCCGCGACATTGCGTCCTTCCTGCGCCAGGATATTGTATGTGCGGCAAGCCGCATGGGTATCCATCACTTCCGTGCCGATCCCGGCGCTCAGCAGAACCGCTAGAAGTTCTGAATTCGGGAAACGCAGTGAATCTCCTGTCCCGAGCAGGATCAGTTCCGGCTTCAGATTGGCAAGTTCCCCAACGCTGTCCTGAGTTAGGGCTTCAACGCTTGCGACGTCCCAGTGATCTATCACTCTGTCCGGCAGTACGACCAGGCTGGATTCATAACGCACGCCGTTTACGGCAACATAACCTTTGCCATAGGCCGTAAAGGTGTTGCGTCTCGAATCACCTGAAAGATGCAGTTTCAAATTAACAGTCTTTGCTGTACCGGCTGGTATCCGGTACGATTGAAGCTTCTCATTTATGAACAGTCGGTTACGCTAAATACCGACACAAGTTCACCATAAATATGGCCGAGTTTTCCCGCATCAAGCGCTTACCTCCCTATGTGTTCAACATTACCGCGGAGTTGAAGGCCGCAGCACGCCGGCGGGGTGAAGACATTATAGACATGAGTATGGGGAATCCCGATGGCGTGACGCCAAAGCATATCGTGGACAAACTTGTGGAAGCAGCTCAGCGCAATGATACGCATGGCTATTCCATGTCCAAAGGCATTCCGCGCCTGCGACGCGCAATCTGTAACTGGTACGAGGCACGCTTTGGGGTCACGCTCGATCCGGATAGCGAAGCGATTGTAACCATCGGATCCAAAGAGGGCCTCGCCCACTTGATGCTTGCCACACTGGATCGTGGCGACACCGTGCTGGTACCTAACCCAAGCTATCCCATACATATCTACGGAGCTGTTATTGCAGGGGCCGACATACGTTCGGTGCGCATGACCCCCGGAGTGGACTTTATCGACGAATTGCAGCGGGCGATTCGCGAATCGATTCCGAAACCCAAGATGATGATTCTTGGCTTTCCGAGCAACCCTACGGCACAGTGCGTTGAACTGCCGTTCTTCGAACGGGTCGTGGCGCTCGCAAAAGAGCATGGCATTCTGGTGGTACATGATCTGGCCTATGCCGATATTTGCTTCGATGGTTGGAAGGCCCCGTCGATCATGCAGGTCCCGGATGCGCGTGAAGTGGCCGTGGAATTTTTTACCATGAGCAAGAGTTACAACATGGCGGGCTGGCGCATCGGCTTCATGGTGGGTAACAAAGAACTTGTCTCGGCGCTCGCACGCATCAAGAGCTATCACGACTACGGCACTTTTACCCCGATACAGGTTGCATCCATTGCGGCGCTGGAGGGCCCTCAGGACTGTGTTCTTGAAATCTGCGCCAAATATCAGAAGCGGCGTGATGTACTCGTCCGGGGTCTGCATGAGGCCGGTTGGATGGTGCAAAATCCAAAGGCGTCAATGTACGTCTGGGCTGAAATCCCGGATCCTTACAAAAAAATAGGTTCCCTTGAGTTTGCCAAGAAGATATTGGTTGAAGCCAAGGTGGCCGTCTCTCCCGGAATTGGTTTCGGTGAATATGGTGATTCCTATGTGCGCTTTGCATTAATCGAGAATGAATCGCGTACGCGCCAGGCCATACGGGGCATAAAAGAAATGTTTAAACAGGATGGCTTGTTGCGTATAGCGCCACAACTGCGGGCAGCTGGCTGATCCAGCATTGCGTAATTCTTGCATCGGGCGCACGGCGCCCGAATTTTTTGCTCAGAGGTTCTCACATGCTCGACAGGACATTACGCATTGTGCAAATCACGGGCAATAGCCGGCAGATCCTGGAAGAGGAGTGGCTTGCTAAGGCCGAGCAGGTACACCGGCAGCTACGTCCACAGTTGCCCGCCGATTATGCGGAAAAAATGGGACGAGTTTTCGTCAAAGGCGCGGAAATGTGCGTGGCCGTCTTGGGCCAGCGGGTAGTTGGTGTTGCGGTTTTTCGACAGTTTGAAAATACTCATGTTGGACGGCGCTTCTACATCGACGATCTTGTGACGGACGAATCACAACGTTCCGCCGGGGTCGGCAAACTGTTGATCGAATATCTTCAAAAGGTCGCTCGCGACCGTGGCTGCCCGGGCCTGGAGTTGGAATCCGGCACGCATCGCGCTCGTGCGCACCGTTTCTATTTCCGGGAGGGATTCTTTATCTCATCATTTTCGTTCAGAAAAGAATTCCAATGAAACCAATGCATGTTGGCTTGCTGGGTATCGGTACTGTCGGCGGCGGAACGTTTTCCGTGCTGCGCCGTAACCAGGAGGAAATCAGCCGGCGCGCCGGGCGCGCCATCGTAATCAAAGCCGTTGCCGATACAGACGTTTCAAAAGCACGTCAGTTCGTGGACGGCAGCGCAGAAATCGTCAATGATGCTTTTGCGCTGGTGAGCAGGCCGGATATCGATATCATTGTTGAGTTGATCGGTGGCACTAAAACTGCCAAAGAGCTGATTCTGGCAGCGATCGAGAACGGCAAGCATGTTGTCACTGCCAACAAGGCATTACTTGCGCTTCACGGCAACGAGATTTTTTTTGCTGCTCAGAAGAAAGGCGTAATGGTGGCTTTCGAGGCGGCGGTCGCCGGCGGAGTACCGATCATCAAGGCGCTGCGCGAAGGATTGACGGCCAATCGAATCGAGTGGATTGCCGGCATCATCAATGGCACATCGAACTTTATTCTTTCTGAAATGCGGGAGAAGGGTTCAAGTTTCGGTGAGGTACTCGCACACGCGCAGAAGCTCGGCTACGCGGAATCAGACCCTACCTTCGACATCGACGGCATCGACGCGGCGCACAAGCTTACGATCATGGCGGCAATCGCTTTTGGCATTCCGATGCAGTTTGACAAGGTGTACACGGAAGGGATCTCCAAGTTAACACGAGCGGACATCCGCTACGCCGAAGAGCTCGGCTATCGAATTAAGCTTCTCGGCATAACTCGGCGTACTGACAAAGGAATCGAATTGCGTGTGCATCCGACGCTGATTCCATCCAAAAGATTAATCGCGAACGTGGAGGGAGTCATGAATGCCATCCTGGTCAAAGGTGATGCGGTGGGACCCACGCTTTATTATGGCGCCGGCGCCGGAGCCGAACCGACTGCGTCAGCCGTGGTCGCTGACTTGGTGGATGTCACGAGAATGCATACCGCGGATCCCGAACAACGCGTGCCACATCTTGCATTTCAACCAGATCGAATGTCCGACCTGACTATTCTGCCGATGGAGCAAGTGGAGACCTCATATTACCTGCGGTTGCGCGTTATAGACCGTCCCGGCGTGTTGGCCGATATCACGCGGATTCTCGCGGATCAATCGATCTCGATAGACGCCATGGTGCAGAAGGAACCCGGTGAAGGAGAGGAGCAGGTGGATATCATTATGCTGACTCATCTAACCATCGAAAAAAACATTAATAGTGCGATCAAACGCATCGAAGCGTTGCCAGTGGTGTCCGGCCGAGTCACGCGCATCCGCCTCGAAGAACTCGGACGGCACTAGAACATGCTTAATAATTACAGCGGCCTTATCGATCGTTATCGGGAACGTCTTCCGGTCGGCGCGAACACTCCCATTGTAAGTCTGAACGAAGGGAATACGCCGCTGATTGAACTGCTCCGTCTGCCGAAGATCATCAAGAGGAAAGTCCGCATCCTCGCCAAGTTTGAAGGTCTGAACCCCACCGGTTCTTTCAAAGACCGCGGCATGACCATGGCAGTCACCAAGGCGGTTGAGATCGGCGCCCGCGCAATCATTTGCGCATCCACGGGAAACACTTCAGCGGCTGCAGCTGCATATGCCGCGCGCGCCGGGATCAGCTGTTTTGTGCTGATCCCGGAAGGCCAAATCGCGTTGGGAAAGTTGTCCCAGGCAATGATGCACGGCTCGGTGGTTATACAGATCCGTGGCAATTTTGACGACGGCATGAGACTGGTACAGGAAGTCGCGCACAGCATGCCGGTGAATATCGTGAATTCCATTAATCCATACCGATTGCACGGACAGAAAACCATCGCATTCGAGATCGTAGAAGCGCTGGGCGATTGTCCTGACTATCATGTCCTTCCAGTGGGCAACGCGGGCAACGTGTCGGCGCACTGGATGGGGTACAGCGAAGCCGCGGGTCTGAAGACCGAAAGTACGCCGAACCTGGATGCAGCGCCGCCCTACAAGATTGGAGGGCTTACCCGGAATCGTCCAATCATGGTGGGCTATCAGGCTTCCGGGGCTGCACCGTTTCTGCGTGGCGCAATGGTTGATCGGCCCGAGACCGTGGCGACGGCAATCCGGATCGGCCATCCGGTCTCGTGGAAACTGGCGTGGGCGGCCAAAAATGAATCGGGCGGCTGGTTCAACGAATGCACTGACGAAGAAATTCTGAAAGCACAAAAGCTGCTGGCACAAAGCGAGGGGATTTTTTGCGAACCCGCTTCAGCAATTTCAATAGCCGGTTTGATTAAAGACCTTGAACGAAGCGTAATAGGGGAGGGCACGACAATAGTGTGCACGCTGACCGGGCATGGGCTAAAAGATCCGGACACCGCCATTGGGCAAATCGGCAAACCTTTCCTGGTAGACGCAACGCGTGCCGCGATCGAGAAAGTGATCGGCGCTAACTTGCCCGGTTAGGACTATGAGCGCCGGAAGTCTTCGGATGCCAGTCGTTTGACGGCTGTTCCGGCCCGGCTGCCTTAATAGCTGTGGTGGGACCTAAAGAAAACGCATTGACAAGTCCACGGCCTGAATATCCTTAGTCAGGGATCCAATTGAAATGCGATCGACGCCGGTCTCGGCAATCGCCCGTACCGTTTCCAGATTGATTCCACCAGACGCTTCCAGCAACGCCCGGCCTGCAGTTGCTTTAACGGCTTCGCGAAGGCTGGCAATGCCAAAGTTATCCAGTAAAATTAATTTCGCCCCCGCCGTGATGGCTTGGGTCAATTGATCGATACTTTCGACTTCTATTTCGGTTGGGAGGTGCGGCGCCAATTTTCTGGCCTGTTTCAACACGGCAGCGATTCCTCCGGCGGATGCGATGTGATTTTCTTTTATTAGTATTCCGTCATAGAGCCCAAGGCGATGATTGCTGCCTCCGCCACAGCGCACAGCGTACTTAAGCGCTGTTCGCAATCCCGGAATTGTCTTTCTGGTGTCCAGAATGACCGCCTTCGTACCTGCAACGGCGTCAACGAAAGCGCGCGTCCTGGTCGCGACCGCCGATAATGTCTGAAGGAAATTCAGAGCGCTTCTTTCTCCGGTTAACAAGCTGCGTGCACGGCCCTGTAGTTCGCACATAACTTGGTCGCGTGAAAGCCGGTCGCCATCATCGGCATGCCAGCTAATCGCAATGGCAGGATCGATCTGGCGAAAACATTCAATGAACCAGGCGCTGCCGCTTAAAACTGCAGGCACGCGTGTGATGACTCGGGCAATGGCTGTTTCGGAATCAGGCACCAATTGCGCAGTAACATCGCCCGGCCCGATGTCTTCAGCAAGCGCTCTCTGAACGTCCTGTTGAACTGAGGATGTCAATTCGAGCTTTTGTTCCATGAGACCATGCAAGCTTGTGTACGTGCAGCAAGTATGTCGCGCAGATGCGCTGATCAGGTTAAACAGGCCGGCAATTCATCCAATCCGCGCACCACCGCGAACGGCTGGAATCCGAGTTTATCTGGCCGAATATTGTTGCGGTTGATCCAGAATGTCCGAAACCCAAATGAAGCGGCACCACTGACGTCCCAGAAATTCGAAGACACAAAACCGATGTCTTTCGTATCAAGATCTAATTGTTGGTTAGCCAGCGCGTATACGCTGGGATACGGTTTGAAACTCTTAACTTTGTCCACACTGATGACCGCCTCAAAGAATGTAGTCATCCCGGCATCTTCAATCAACGGGTTCAACATGGAAGGAGAACCGTTGGACAGGACGGCAAGTCTGCGTTTTTTCAACACGTTCAATGCATCCTTGACTTCTGGAAACGGGCCTAGCTTTCGATAGCTTTGCATCAGCATTTCCGATGTTGACTGTCCCAGGTCGAGCTCAAGCGCGTCGCAGCTATACAAGAGCGCGTCGTTGGTGATGACCTCGAAATCGGCGTAGCGCCCCATCAAGCTGCGCAGCCAGGCGTATTCCAATTGTTTAATGCGCCAAAGCCGGGCCAATTCCGAACCTTTTCCGGGGAACACTGATTCGCAGGCCACGGCAATCGAATAAACATCGAACAATGTCCCGTAAGCATCGAACACAAGCGCGCGTATCGTCCTACTCATCATATTTGCCACCGATAGGCCGGGCCGAGCTCGGCTGTGCCGGCGTGGGAACATACCGAAGGTTCGTCGGTTCTACGAGGTCCCTGGCCATAAAGGCCCAGCCTCGTAGCGTTATTGTGTGACGGCGCGACACGGCGTGCCTTAGTCTGCCCCGGATAAGAAAGCAGCCGACCTGAAACCGCTCTTTACGGAGTCCCAAATGGAGCCGTACCAAGCCAGCGGGATGTTGAAAATTCGCAAAGATACCCAATCTACGAGGGCACTCATCGTAAATGCGGACCAGTGAGGCTTCAACATGCGCTTTGACAAATTGACCACCCGATTCCAGCAAGCCTTGACAGAGGCACAAAGCCTGGCGATCGGTCAGGATAATCCTTATATCGAACCACAGCACCTGCTCCTGGCACTTCTCGAACAGGACGATGGCGGCACTTCTGCGTTGCTTTCCCGGGCTGGCGCCAATGTTGCGCCCTTGAAGGAAGCTTTGCGTGCTTCTATCGGCCGGCTGCCCAAGGTTGAGGGGCAAGGCGGGGAAATCAGTATCTCGCGAGAACTATCCAGCCTCCTTAATTTGACTGATAAGGAAGCCCAGAAACGCGGTGACCAGTTCATAGCATCTGAGCTCTACTTGCTTGCGGCAGCGGAGGACAAGGGCGAAACCGGCAAGCTGCTAAGGACACATGGGGTAAACAAGAAAGCACTCGAGCAAGCTATTGAAGCTGTCCGTGGCGGTCAAGGCGTGCAGAGCCAAGAAGCCGAGGCACAGCGCGAAGCGCTGCAGAAATACACCCTCGATCTTACGGAACGAGCGCGCCGCGGCAAGCTCGATCCCGTTATCGGACGCGACGACGAGATTCGGCGCGTCATTCAAATCCTTCAGCGCAGGACAAAAAACAATCCAGTACTGATCGGCGAACCCGGGGTGGGCAAGACGGCGATCGTTGAAGGTCTGGCTCAACGCATAGTTAACGAAGAGGTACCCGAAACGCTGAAAGGCAAACGCGTTCTGAGTCTGGACATGGCTGCACTACTGGCAGGTGCGAAATACCGGGGAGAATTCGAGGAACGACTCAAATCGGTGTTGAAGGAACTCGCCCAGGAAGAAGGCCGGGTGGTCGTATTTATCGATGAACTCCACACGATGGTTGGTGCCGGCAAGGCCGAAGGCGCTATAGACGCCGGAAACATGCTTAAACCTGCGCTCGCCCGGGGAGAATTGCACTGCGTGGGCGCTACGACGCTCGACGAATACCGCAAATATATTGAAAAAGATGCAGCACTCGAGCGCCGGTTCCAGAAGGTGCTGGTTGACGAGCCTTCCGTGGAAGACACGATCGCGATTTTGCGTGGGCTAAAGGAAAAATACGAAGTGCACCATGGCGTGGAGATCACCGACCCGGCGATCGTAGCCGCTGCGGAACTTTCCCATCGCTACATAACGGATCGTTTCCTGCCTGATAAGGCCATAGATCTCGTAGACGAAGCTGCGGCGCGAATCAAAATGGAAATCGACTCCAAACCGGAGGAGATGGATAAGCTCGACCGCCGGATCATCCAGCTGAAGATCGAACGGGAAGCGGTGAAAAAGGAGAAAGACGAAGCGTCGCTAAAGCGTCTGGCATTGATTGAAGGCGAGATCAAGAAACTCGAGCGTGAATATGCTGATCTCGATGAAATCTGGAAAGCTGAGAAAAGCGAAGTCCAGGGGTCTCAACATATCAAGGAGGAATTGGAAAGACTGAAGGTCGAAATGGAAGCTGCCAAGCGCAAAGGCGATTGGCAGAAAGTTTCGGAACTGCAGTACGGCAAGATCCCGCAGCTGGAATCCCAGATCAGGAAGGTCGAAAGTTCGGCGGCCAAGCCGGAGTTCAAGCTTTTGCGTACCGAAGTAGGAGCCGAAGAGATCGCGGAGGTGGTGTCGCGCGCAACTGGTATCCCCGTATCCAAGATGCTCCAGGGAGAGCGCGAGAAGCTGCTGAACATGGAGAAGCGCCTTCATGAGCGGGTAATTGGTCAAGACGAGGCCGTGCGGATGGTTTCTGACGCGATCCGCCGATCACGGGCAGGACTTTCGGATCCGAACCGGCCATATGGTTCCTTTCTGTTCTTGGGACCCACAGGGGTGGGCAAAACGGAATTGTGCAAGGCGCTGGCTTCATTCCTGTTCGATTCCGAAGACCATATGATTCGAATAGACATGTCCGAATTCATGGAGAAACATTCCGTCGCCAGGTTGATCGGAGCACCGCCCGGATATGTTGGCTACGAAGAGGGGGGATATTTGACCGAGGCCGTACGGCGCAAGCCCTATTCGGTCATTCTGCTCGACGAAGTTGAAAAGGCGCATGCCGACGTGTTCAACGTGCTATTGCAAGTGCTGGACGACGGCCGTATGACGGATGGCCAAGGCCGTACTGTGGACTTCAAGAATACAGTGATCGTGATGACATCAAACCTGGGCAGCCAAATGATCCAGCAGATGTCCGGCGACGACTACCAGGTCATCAAGCTCGCCGTCATGGGCGAGGTCAAGAGCTACTTCCGACCCGAGTTTATCAATCGGATCGACGAAGTGGTCGTGTTCCACGCGCTTGATGAGCAGCATATCAAGTCGATCGCCAGGATCCAGCTCCGTTATCTGGAGCAACGCCTTGCGGCAATGGACATGAAACTTGAAGTTAGTGATGCGGTACTGTCTGAACTCGCGTCAGTGGGCTTTGACCCGATTTTCGGAGCACGTCCGCTTAAACGCGCGATTCAGTCGTCTATTGAGAATCCACTGGCCAAAGAAATTCTGGAGGGCCATTTCGGACCGAAGGATTTAATCCGGGTGTCCCAGGAGGCGGGCCGGATCACATTTAAAAAAGCGACAGTTCATGCGCCGGCGTCCGGGACGAAAGTCGCGGCTGGCTAGCGCACTGGATTTGTCCGATAATCGCGGCTCCTGTGACACACAATCGTTCATAGAGCCGATCCACCTCCAAAAATGACTCTTGGAATTGCTGGCCAACCACTTGCACTGGTGAGGGGGGAACCTGTATTGGAAGTGCCGGGGGATTTGTACATCCCCCCGGATGCGCTACGCATTTTTCTGGATACGTTCGAAGGTCCGCTGGACCTGCTGCTATACCTGATCCGCAAGCACAATCTGGACGTACTTGACATCCCCATGTCCAAGTTGACGCGCCAATACATGGACTATGTGGATGCAATGCAGGTAAATCAAATTGAGCTGGCCGCAGAATATTTATTGATGGCGGCGTTGCTGATCGAGATCAAATCGCGGATGTTGTTGCCCCGGCCGTCCGATGGCGGCACGCCTGAAGACGATCCTCGTGCAGAGTTGGTGCGGCGGTTGCTAGAGTATGAGCGCATGAAATCGGCCGCGCGCGGAATCAACGAAATGCCGCAAAGCGGAAGGGATTTCTCCGTGATCCAGGTCTGGCTGGAAAAAGACGTGGCGCAAAGGCTTCCCGATGTCGTTCCGGAGGATCTGCGAAACGCCTGGTTAGGACTTGTCGCTCGGGCTCGCGTCACGCGACACCATCGCATTACCAGAGAGCAGTTGTCGGTTCGTGAACATATGAGCCGCATCATGCGCAATCTCAACAATCTGCGATTTGTGCGCTTCGAAGACCTGTTCGACATAGAGGGCGGCATGCCAGTATTGGTGGTTACTTTTCTGGCGGTACTTGAGCTTGCCCGCGAGACGTTAGTACAGGTTACGCAGCAGGGTGCTTTTTCGCCAATTTACGTAAAACTAAATCATGGACTTGCCGCTATCTGATCCGAATCATGTAAAGCGGGTGTTGGAAACTGCGTTACTGAGCAGTACCGAGCCGCTGCCTATGACAGACCTCCGGAAACTATTCGACGAGCAGATTTCGGTGGATGTCCTGCAATGCGTATTGGAGGAGTTAAGTAGCGACTGGGCCGAGAAAGGCGTTGAGCTTGCGAATGTCGCAAGCGGATGGCGGTTTCAAGTTCGTCCCGAGTATCAAAAATTTATTGATCGGCTGAATCCACATCGGCCACCTAAGTATTCGCGGGCGGTCCTCGAAACGCTTGCAATCATTGCCTACCGCCAACCGGTCACGCGCGGTGATATTGAAGACATCCGCGGTGTGGTGGTATCAAGCGGAATTCTCAAAGCGCTCGAGGCCCGTGGCTGGATCGACGAGGTGGGCCATCGCGAGGTGCCGGGGCGGCCAGCGCTTTATTCAACCACCCGCACGTTTTTGGATGACTTGAACCTTCGGTCCCTTGATGAATTGCCTCCCCTGGAGGATTTAGGTTCACTGGTCGAAGCCGAGCCGCTAACGGATCAGACGGAACATCTTGAAAATGCCGGGACCCATATCGAGGCGTTGGCCGAGGATCCACCAGTGCAATCGTGACCGTTTGGCTAGGTCATCGGGTTATAACGGCGTAGCGCAGGGCTGATTCTCGGAGAACGACCATGAAAGCCATCCTCGTTGCCAATCCGAAAGGAGGATCCGGGAAAACCACGCTCGCAACGAATCTGGCCGGCTCTCTCGCCACAAGAGCGCAAACAGTTTATCTATCAGATTTGGATCGGCAGCAATCATCACTGACCTGGCTCGCGACCAGGCCCCACGATCGGCCAGTAGTACACAAGCTGGGCGCAAAGGCTGAGCCTGGATCGGCGAGACAGAACGGTTCCAGCATTCTGATTTTCGATTCTGCTGCAGGTTTGCATGGTAAGAACCTTGATCATGCTTTGAAAGTCGCGAATAAAATCATCGTGCCAGTTCAGCCCTCGGTTTTCGATATGGCTGCCACCAGTACGTTTCTGCAGACTCTGCTGGAAAAGAAACCAGTTCGGAAGAAGAGAGCCTTCATCGGCATAGTTGGCATGCGAGTCAATTCACGAACGCGAGCTGCGGCGACGCTGGAGGCTTTTCTTGCGCAATTTGAGCTGCCAGTGTTGACTTATCTCCGGGATACGCAGATTTATGTCAATGCCGCTTTCAACGGTCTGACGTTATTTGATTTGCCCGAATACTTGTGCTCAAGAGATCTGGAACAGTGGCAACCGATCCTGGAGTGGATCGACGAAGAATGAATTCCTGATGTTGTACGCGTTCCGCGCGAAGGTTGACTGAGGATTTCACCGATTGCTATAATCCCGCCTCTTGAAAACTGGTCAAATCTTGTTTT
>JBJMWI010000111.1:0-31547 GCA_045810225.1 Burkholderiales bacterium | reverse complement strand
GGCTGGGTATCGCTTCAGAAAGCCCTGGACCACTTCGCCGGACTCTGCGCACCCAACCCTCCCCAGCCGGTTAAGCCAGCGCCTCACTTAAAGCGAGGCGGCAATTGCAATTTCTTCTTTAGGACTTCCCGGGATTGCTGGCCTTGAGCAGCTCCTCGAACCGTTCTGACGGAATGGCGCCGGGGACACGCTTGCCGTCGGCAAAAAAGATTGTAGGAGTGCCGTTGATTTTTTTCGATTGCCCGTAAGCGACGATCTTATCGACGGGAGTATCACACTTTGGAGATTTCGGTACGATGCCTTTGAGCATGTACTCGTCCCATGCTTTCACACGATCCGGAGCGCACCAAATGGCGCGCGACATTTCGGGCGCTTTTGGATGCAACTGCTCGATCGGGAACAAAAAGATATAAATCGTCGCATTCGAGATTTTTTCCAGATCCTTCTCCAACTTGCGGCAGTAAGGACAATCGGGATCAGAAAATATGGCCACTCTACGGCTTCCATCGCCTTTGACTTTCTTGATGGCGAGTTCGAACGGAAGCTGCTCAAAAGGAAAAGCCATACTCTTGAGTTTCTTCTCTTCGATTTCCCTTTGCCGATTGTCAGTGAGATTAATTTTGGTCTTGGTGTCGATCAAACTGCCGACGATAAGGTAAGTAAAATCCGGGTCGGTGTAGACCACTTCCCCGTCGACCAACATTTCATATAGTCCGAGGTACGATGTCTTGGTGATGCTTTCGATGTTGGCTTGCGGATATTTCTTGGCAAATTCGGCGCGAATAGAAGCTTCGTCCGCGTACGCAACACCCGCCAGCAACACCAGCAATGACAACAAGACGCTCATGGAACGAATTGGCATGATAAGGACAAACCCGATAGTTAGACGATGAAAGGCATCGTTGGACCACCTACCCCAGCGCTCGTTTCACGAGCATTCGCTTTAACGGCGCCAGCCGATCGACGATTCGCATCCCGGCATTGCGCAACCGCTTCACTCCTGGAAGGTTGCTGGCAAACAGCAGTTGCAGACCATCGGTGACAGCCTCCAATGCCAAATGATCTTCCCGCCTGCTGCGCTCAAATTGGCGCAACAAAGCATAAGCTCCAGCATCGCCTTGCATGCCCCCTGTGGAAAGCACGGCTGCCAGGGATTGAGCATCGCCAAATCCAAGATTAAGCCCTTGCCCGGCGAGTGGATGGACATTATGGGCAGTGTCCCCGACCAGGGCAAGGCGCGGGCCAATGAGCCGCGCCGCCTGCATGCGCCGCAGCGCAAACCCAGCGGCCATGCCGGCGGATTGCAGCGTGCCCATTGCGCCGTGGCTCGCCTGTTGCACCTTCTGCGCAAGCTCTTCGGCGCTCGCACGCAGTAAAGCGGTAGCCTGCGCATTCGGAACCGACCATACCAGGGAGACATGGTTGTCTGGCAGTGGCAATAGCGCCAGCACGCCCGCTTCCGCAAACCACTGATAGGCCGTGTCGCGATGCGGCTGTCCAGCGCGGAAATTTGCGACAACAGCAGTCTGGCCGTAGTCATGCAAACGCACTGCAATGCCAGCGGCGCTACGCAAGGCAGAATCGGCTCCGTCCGCCGCAACAACTAAACGAGTCTGGATTTGTTGTCCATCGGACAACGACAAAGTGGCCTTTTGTTCGTCCCATACGGCACTCTGGCAGGCAATGCCAGCAAGCACACTAAGATTGGCTTGGTTCGACAGCGCACGCTGAAGGGCTTGCTGCAGATTTGCGTCCTCCACGATCGCGGCTAATTCCGGAACGCCATTGCGGTAGGCGCTGAAATCGATTTGCGAAGCCCGGTCCCCGAACACGCGAATCTCTTGCACAGACGTGATTCGATCCATCAATAAGTTCGGCCAGACACCGCACTGCTCGAGAAATAATCGGCTACGACGGTTCAGGGCATACACTCGCTGGTCGAAGCCAGTGCTCGGTAGTAGCGGGGGACGCCTCGGTTCTACCAGTGCCACGCTCAACGATGTCGAAGCCAGGGCTCGGGCGACACCGGCGCCGACGGGTCCACCGCCGACTATTGCGACATCAACAATCATGGCGACAGTTTACCGCGCAGCCGGCTTGCGCAGGGTCTTGCCTTGACAAGCCCAAGGGGCGTCAGTAATCTTCCGCACCCTGCAGGACGGGCGGTCAGGGCGGGAGAATAATCCCATAGCCAACGGCCAGCGAACTGACTTCAGTGCTCTTGTTGTTTATTGCTGGCCCGCCAGATTACTCAAAACACAGATATGGCCCTCTCCTTCCGCGCCGCCCGATCAAGAGCATAATCTCGGCGTATGCAGGACCAGTCTTCCGGTGATATAGCTCAGTTGGTTAGAGCACAGCACTCATAATGCTGGGGTCGGTGGTTCAAGTCCACCTATCACCACCACACAAACAATCGAGAGATAAAGAGGGCTTGCTGCGATGCAAACCCTCTTTATCATTGGCGAGATACAATCATGTGTCTTGTTACATTGCCCCAATCGTTCAGCACGAGTTCGCGAAACGGGCGGCGCCATCCGGAATGATGCCCATGCAAAAATTGCTGTATATGTTTCTCGCGTCGCTGCTGGCACTGCTTTGCGCTACGCAGGCGTGCGCTGCGCGCGATTTCCCGCCTCAAGCAAGGCGCGGCGACATGCAGGCATACCGCTATCCTTTGATGAAGATCGGCGATCACGTCTACCGGCTCGCAGCCGGCAGCCATCTCTACAATGAGCAAAACCTCATTATCATGCCCGCCTCGCTAAGCGTTCAGACCGCTCCGGTCATGTATCAACTGGACACAAGCGGTGACCTGTCCAGGATATGGCTGCTGACGCGTGAAGAAGCCGCGCAGCACGGGCTGATCAAATAGGGCAGCCAATGAAAAGGCTCTATATCCGAACTTACGGTTGCCAGATGAACGAGTATGACTCGGACAAGATGGCTGACGTGCTGAACGCCTCTGAAGAGTTCGAAAGGACAGACGATCCAACGCAAGCCGACGTGATCCTCTTCAATACCTGCTCTGTTCGCGAAAACGCGCAAGAACGCGTATTTCATGCCCTGGGCCGGCTGCGTCCGCTAAAGCAGATTCGCAAAGACCTGATCATCGGTGTCGGCGGCTGTGTGGCGAGCCAGGAGGGGCAGGCGATCATTGAGCGAGCTCCGTACGTGGATGTTGTATTCGGCCCACAGACGCTGCATCGACTGCCGCAACTTATCGAGGCACGCCGGCGCAGCGGGCATTCGCAAGTGGACATTTCATTTCCTGAGATCGAGAAGTTCGATGCGCTACCTCCTGCAAAACACGAAGAGTGCACTGCATTTGTCTCCATCATGGAAGGCTGCAGCAAATATTGCAGCTTCTGCGTGGTTCCCTACACCAGAGGCGAAGAGGTATCCAGGCCGTTCGACGATGTGCTGACCGAAATCGCCGGGCTCGCAGACCAGGGGACAAGAGAGATCACCCTGTTGGGTCAAAACGTAAATGCATATCGGGGCGCAATGAACGACGGGGAAACGGCGGATTTCGCCTTGCTGCTGGAGTACCTCGCCGAAATGCCCGGCATCGAGCGTTTGCGTTACACGACTTCGCATCCACGCGAATTCTCGCAGCGCTTGATCGATTCGTACCGCCGCCTGCCGCAGCTGGTCGATCATGTCCATCTTCCCGTGCAATCGGGCTCCGATCGGATCCTGGGCGCAATGAAACGTGGATACACCGCGCTGGAATATAAATCCATCATTCGGCGTCTGCGCACTGCGCGGCCCGGCATCTCGGTTGCATCGGATTTCATCGTTGGTTTCCCCGGTGAAACGGAACAAGATTTCTCCCAGACCATGAAGCTCGTCGAAGAGCTTGGTTTCGACGATAGCTACAGTTTCATGTACAGTCCCCGGCCCGGCACGCCGGCTGCAAGTTTCGCCGAACAGGTTCCGCTGGAGATCAAGCAAGAGCGACTCGCGCGTTTACAAGCGGCTCTTGACGCGAGCGCCAAAGCGATCAGCAACGCCATGGTTGGCAAAGTGGAACGCATCCTGGTGGAAGGACCTTCCCGCAAAGATCCTGGCGAACTCGCCGGTCGGACCAGTAATAACCGGGTCGTGAACTTTCCGGGCTCGAAGCATCTAACTGGCAAGCTCATGGACGTACACATCACTGCTGCATTAGCGCACACGCTTCGCGGCGAAGTACGCGCCACCGAATCCGTTTGAACCCCCTCGATATTTCGTTTACTCCGGTCGATAACCAGCGGCTCGCCAATCTGTGCGGCGCGCTGGACGAAAACCTCAAGCAGATCGAGAGTGCCTTCGATGTCGCAATCGCGAGGCGCGGGGAACAGTTCAGCATTTCGGGGGCTCCCGAGCCGTCACGGCTTGCAGCGGAAGCACTGCAGCGCTTCTATCAGCAAGCCACTGACAGCGTGAGTCTCGAGGACGTCCAGCTTGGACTGATTGAGATAGCAGGTAACGCAGCACCGACCACAGCCTCAGATGCATTGGTGCTGCAAACACGACGACGTGACCTGCACGGCCGCACGCCGCGGCAAGTGCAATACATCCGGCAGATCAGGGAGCATGACATCACGTTTGGCATCGGCCCGGCCGGTACCGGCAAGACATACCTCGCCGTCGCCTGTGCCGTGGATGCTTTTGAGCGAGACGCGGTAAAGCGCATTGTGCTGGTGCGACCGGCCGTGGAGGCCGGCGAGCGGCTTGGTTTTCTGCCGGGGGACCTGGCGCAGAAAGTAGACCCGTATTTGCGCCCGCTCTACGACGCGCTTTACGATCTGATGGGTTTTGAGAAGGTGGCCAAACTGTTCGAACGAGCCGCTATCGAAATCGCCCCGCTCGCTTTCATGCGCGGACGAACGTTGAACCATTCCTTTATCATCCTCGATGAAGCTCAGAATACGACACCGGAACAGATGAAAATGTTCTTGACCCGCATCGGCTTTGGAAGCCGCGCGGTTGTCACCGGCGACGTGACCCAAATCGATCTGGCGAAGAACCAGAAGAGCGGCCTGGTGGAAGCCGCAATGATTTTGGCGGATGTGCGCGGTATCGCTTTTACCCAATTTCTCGCAGACGATGTAGTACGCCATCCACTGGTCCAGCGGATCGTCCAGGCCTATGAGCGGCACCAAGCGCGTCAGGCGGACTGATTGGCATGGCGCTGAAACTGGTGCGCCGGCTACCGGTCTCACTCATTCTTTCCGTGCAGTACGGCATCGCTCAAAACGGCTTGCCCTCGAGGCAAAAAATACGCTCCTGGGCCAAATCGGCCTTGCATACCGACGCGCAACTCACGATCAGGCTGGTTGGCAGGATGGAAGCTCGTGAACTCAATCGTGCGTTTCGCGGCAAAGATTATGCAACCAACGTATTGACGTTCGTCTATTCCGAGAGCAAGCCCTTGTGCGGCGATATTGTTTTGTGTGCTCCGGTGATCGGCAAGGAAGCCCGCGAGCAACGCAAAATGGTTGAAGCGCACTTTGCACACCTGGTGGTGCACGGGGTGCTGCATCTGCAGGGCTACGATCATGACAGCGGCAAGGACGCCAAAGTCATGGAAACGCTTGAGTCGGAAATAGTCCTCAGGCTGGGGTATGCTGATCCCTACAAAACCGGGTGACGGCACGCCAATGCCGCGCCAGTTAGCTTCTTACGATTACTAATCGCCACTTGTACATGGAAGAAGAAACGCATAAACCTTCATTGCTCGAACGACTCGGCGCGCTGCTTATGCGCGAACCGGAGGACAGAGAGCAGCTCATTGAGTTGCTGCAGCGTTCCTATGAACGCAATCTGCTGGACGCGGACGCGCTAGCCATGATTGAAGGGGTGATGCAGGTTTCCGAAATGCAGGCTCGGGATATCATGATTCCGCGGGCACAGATGGATGTGATCGATATAGGAGACGCTCCGGAAAAATTCATCCCCTGGGTGATTGAAACCGGTCATTCCCGTTTTCCCGTGATCGGTGAAAACAAAGACGATGTCATCGGCATTTTGCTAGCCAAGGATTTGCTCAGTTACTACGCCGGAGAGGACTTCAATGTACGCGACCGGTTGCGGCCCGCGGTGTTCATTCCAGAAGCAAAACGACTGAATGTATTGCTCAAGGATTTCCGTAGCAACCGAAACCACATTGCCATTGTTGTCGACGAGTATGGCGGCGTTGCCGGCTTGGTCACAATCGAGGATGTGCTCGAGCAGATCGTGGGGGAAATCGAAGACGAGTTCGATTTCGATGAAACGGAAGCCAACATTATTCTAGATCGAAACGGCCAATTCAGAGTCAAGGCGCAAACCGAGATCGACGACTTCAACCGGACCTTCGGCACCGATTTCAGCGACGAGGATTTCGATACCGTCGGCGGTCTCGTGCTGGCAGAGCTTGGCCGGCTACCCAAACGCGGTGAACAATTCCGCATCGGTGACCTAAATGTAAAAGTCGTACGCGCCGACAGCCGCAGATTGCACGCGTTGCTGGTTGAGAAAATCAGGACTGGGAGTGCAATCTGACTTATCTCTAGGAAGGCGCCCGGTTCGCTTGCTGGTGTTCCTTCGTTCCTATGCCGGGCCGTTTTTCCTGGGCGCGATGGCGGTGCTGGGATTCGCCCCCTTCGGCCTCTATGTCATCCCGGTTGTCTGCCTGACTTGCCTGCTGCTAATGTGGCGCGATTGCGTCAGCTCGACGGCAGCGGCCCTGGTTGGGTTCACTTTTGGCGCGGGAATGTTCGTCGTCGGCGTCAGCTGGGTGTATGTGAGTCTGCACGTGTACGGTGGCATGGTAGTGCCTGTTGCTGCGGTGTTCACGCTGCTGTTCTGCCTTATTCAGGCGTGTTATCCGGCATTGGTCGGCGCGGTGCTGATGCGATCGCGTGCGTCATTCGCAGCAAAATACCTGCTTCTATTTCCAGCGCTGTGGGTCTTTTCCGAATGGTTGCGAAGCTGGGTGCTATCCGGCTTTCCCTGGTTGTCCATCGGCTATTCGCAGGTTCCAGCCAGCCCGCTTGCGGGATTTGCTCCGGTCCTGGGTACCTTTGGCGTATCCCTTGTCACCGCAATCATCGCAGGCGCCATCGCCACTACCGTTGATATCTGGTTTCGCCGTAGCACCACGGCGGCAGGCAAGGCGTTTTTCTTTCCGTTGGGGACAGCGATCGGCGTTGCTGGCGCACTTCTCATCGCGGGAGTGCTTCTCAAGCACCACCAATGGACTGAGCCCCTACCTGGGGAGCCGACTACCGTGACCCTCCTGCAGGGAAATATTCCGCAGGAGCTCAAATGGCGGCCGGAACGCGCGCAAGCCACGCTGCAAACTTATCTTGAGCTTGTGCGCTCGACTGATAGCAAACTGATCCTGCTGCCGGAGACGGCGCTACCTGTACTCAATATCGATATACCGTCCGACTATGTCAAGGCATTCACCGATCGGGCCTTGCTGAACGGGGGCGACATGCTGTTCGGTGTTCCGGAACGAGACCCGTCCGGCCGCTATTACAACAGCGTCATGAGTCTGGGCATGGCTTCGACACAAATTTACCGCAAGCATCATCTCGTTCCCTTCGGTGATTTTTTTCCGCTGCAATCAGTACTGGGCTGGATCATGCGGCTGCTTCACATTCCAATGTCGGACTTTAGCCACGGCGCGCCAGTGCAAAGGCCGCTACAAGTTGCAGGTCAGAAAGTCGCCGTGAACATCTGCTACGAGGACGCATTCGGAGAGGAAATCATCCGGCAGCTGCCTGAAGCAACTGTATTGGCCAACTTCACCAATGATGCGTGGTGGGGTGACACCATAGCTTCCCGGCAACACCTACAGATCGCGCAGATGCGGGCCCTGGAAACTGGCAGGCCGATGTTGCGCGCGACCAACACTGGTGTAACGGCCATTATCGATCCCGCTGGACACGTCGTGGCATCGGCTCCGGAATTTACCACCACGAAGCTAAGCGGCACCGTGCGCGGCTACCAGGGCAGCACACCGTACGTCAGGATGGGGAATGCGGGCGTATTGCTGCTGGCAGGTGCCATGATCCTGGTACAGCTGCTCGTGGCGCGCGTGCGGCTTTATCGTAAGCGATGACGGCCGGGTTTCACTGCATGTAGGCAAAGCCCTGCTTTTGCAGATCTACAATTTCCGCATCTGCCATTGGAACCATCGTGACGAAGCCATGGATGTCATGCGAATCGAAGCCGCGGCGGCGCGCCGCGATCTTGCACATGCGGATGTCGATGGTGCCGCCAACGGTAAGGCTTTGCGCCCGCGCCATCAGCTCCTTGTACTTGGTGTAGTTTCCAATGGCAAAGAATCCGATCTCGTCTCCGTGCAGCACGATGACGATCTTGCTGTCGAATGGATCCGCATCGTTCAGCACAGATAGGTGGCTGGCTCGGTCCAGGACATTTTCAAGCTGTGCGACGGTTTTGACCGATACGTCGTACACAACTTTCTGCTTGCTGTAGGTCTTCTCCGCACTTTTTGCTTGTCCCCAAGGGGCCGCGGTATCCGCGGAGGCATGCATGGAAACGGCGCTCAGGCATAGCGCAAATATCACTGCGAGCAGTCGGAACATCATTGTTTCATCCTCGTTAAAGCAGGCGGTTTTGAGTACAATTCGGGCTTTCTTTCGGGACGTTCACGTCCTGAATTGTCGCTAAATTCATCGATGTTGAATTTTCAGGAAGTTATTTTAACGCTGCAGCGATACTGGAGTGATCGCGGCTGCGCCATTCTGCAGCCTTACGATATGGAAGTCGGCGCCGGAACTTCGCACACCGCGACGTTCCTTCGAGCCATCGGACCGGAGCCCTGGCGCGCAGCATACGTGCAGCCGTCGCGCCGTCCGAAGGATGGTCGCTATGGCGACAATCCGAATCGCATGCAGCACTACTACCAATTCCAGGTTGTGCTCAAACCGTCGCCGCTCGATATCATCGATCTTTATCTTGAATCGCTGCGCGCGCTCGGTATCGATTCGCAAGCGCATGATATCCGCTTCGTGGAAGACGACTGGGAGAACCCTACCCTGGGTGCCTGGGGGCTAGGCTGGGAAGTTTGGCTCGACGGCATGGAAGTCACCCAGTTCACTTATTTTCAGCAGGTGGGCGGGCTGGATTGCAAGCCCATCACGGGTGAGATCACCTACGGCATTGAACGCTTGGCGATGTATCTGCAAAACGTGGAAAACGTGTTCGATCTGGTGTGGACACCGGGACTCACGTACCGCGACGTCTATCACCAGAATGAGGTCGAGCAATCGATTTACAACTTCGAACAATCGAACTCGGCGATCCTGTTCCGGCATTTCGTCGACTACGAAGCCGAAGCCACGCGTCTGATCGCCTTGCGACTCGCGCTGCCTGCTTATGAAATGGTTTTGAAAGCCGCGCATACCTTCAATCTGCTGGATGCGCGAGGCGCTATTTCGGTCACCGAGCGCGCGAGCCACATCGGACGTATACGCAATCTTGCGCGCAGCGTATCTCAGGCCTATTTCGATTCTCGCTTGCGCAACGGATTTCCAATGAGCGATCCGCAGCAACTGCACAAGCTCGGTCTCGACGTCCCGGCAATGAAAGCGGCCATGCTGGAAAAAGAGCTCACGGCATGAGCGCCAATCTGGTCGTTGAACTGTTCACCGAAGAGCTGCCCCCGAAAGTTTTGAAGCGCCTGGGCGAAGTGTTTGCGCAGGGCATAGCCGAAAGTCTTAGAAAAAGCGGGCTGCTGGACGCAACATCCAAGGCTAGATCGTTTGCCACGCCACGACGCCTCGCGGTATACCTGACGTCTGTTCTCCCCAAAGGCTCAGACCGGCCGATCGAACAAAAGCTAATGCCGGTCGCCGTCGCACGCAAGCCGGATGGAAGCTGGAGCGATGCGCTGCGCAAGAAACTGGCCGCGATGGGGCGGCTTGCGCTCGCCGATTCGGCCGTGAACACCAAGGTTGGTCAACATTCGCTCGCTATTAAAGGGGACGGAAAAGCGGAAAGCGTATTTTTGCACAGCATCGCTACCGGCGAGAGTCTTGATCGCGCGCTGCAAATGGCGCTTCAAACCACCCTAGACAATCTGCCCGTACCGAAACAGATGAGCTACCAGCTAGCCGATGGCACGACGACAGTCAAATTCGTGCGGCCGGCCCATGGCCTGGTCGCATTGCATGGCGATAAGGTAGTAAATGTCTGCGTCCTTGGTCTTACTGCCGACCGCATTATTCATGGCCATCGTTTTCAGGGGGCAAAAGACATATCGCTTGGTCGCGCCGATGAATATGAAGCAAGACTCGAAAATGAAGGCCATGTGATTGCCGATTTCGATAAGCGCAAGACTGAAGTTGCCGGGCAGCTTGCGGAAAAGGCGCGTGCGCTGACGTACTCGCTGGGTCCGGAAGCCGACTACATGCCGCTGCTTGACGAAGTCACCTCTTTGGTCGAATACCCGGCCATTTATATCGGCGAATTTGAGCCAGGATTCCTGAACGTTCCGCCAGAGTGCCTGATCCTGACCATGCGCCAGAACCAGAAATATTTTCCGCTGTTCGATGCCAGCGGCAAGCTGACCAACAATTTTCTGATTGTTTCAAACATGCAGCTCGCGAACTCGAGAAACATAGTCGAGGGTAATCAGCGTGTGGTCAGGCCGCGGCTCTCGGACGCCCGCTTTTTCTTCGAGACCGATAAGAAGATCAGGCTAGCGGATCGGGTTGCGCAACTGGGAAACGTCGTCTATCACAACAAACTGGGCAGCCAGCTAGACCGGGTCCAGCGTGTTCGTACGTTGGCGAAAGCCATTGCGCCGAAAATTGGCGCTGATTCCGAGCTGGCTGATCGCGCGGCCCTCTTAGCCAAGGCGGACCTGGTCACCAACATGGTTGGAGAGTTTCCGGAACTGCAAGGCATCATGGGGCGGTATTACGCATTGGCCGATGGAGAGAGTCCTGCGGTTGCAGACGCTATCGAACAACATTACCGACCGCGCTTTGCGGGAGATCGCCTGCCAGGGGACGATATTGGTGTGACACTTGCGCTGGCCGACAAGATGGAAACCCTTGCCGGACTTTTCGGGCTTGGGCAACAACCGACCGGTGATAAGGATCCGTTCGCATTGCGACGAGCCGCACTGGGTGTCATACGAATGCTGGTTGAACGAGGCTTGGCAGTATCGCTTCAAGAACTGATTGGTGCTGCTTTCTCTGTGTTTCCGAGTGGCTTGCTAGCCAGCACACAATCGGAACTGCAACTCTTCATCTGGGAGCGCTTGCGCAGCTATTTGCGCGAGGCGGGATATTCAGCGAACGAGGTCGATGCAGTTCTCAGCAAAAATCCGGTTCGGATCGATCAGATCCCGCTCTGGTTGGCGGCGGTCCGCGCATTCGCCAGTCTGCCGGAAGCAGAGAGTCTTGCAGCGGCCAACAAGCGGGTAGCCAATATTCTGAAACAAGCCGAAGCCAAGGGAGAGGCGTTTGCCACGGCGAGGCGCGAAAATTTAAAGGAGCCGGCCGAGCAAAAACTCTTCGACGCGCTGCAGGACGCGTCCGCCGAAGCGACATCGCTATTCAATAAAGGTGACTTCACGGGTTACCTCAGAACCTTTGCAATACTCAAGCAGCCCGTCGATGCTTTTTTTGATTCCGTTATGGTCATGGCAGAAGATAGTTCAGTACGTCAAAATCGGCTGGGTCTACTGGCAGACTTGCGACTCGAAATGAACCGCATTGCCGACATCTCCAGGCTGGCGGCATGAAACTGGTTATTCTTGATCGCGATGGTGTCATCAACCAGGACAGCGATCAATTCATCAAAAATACGACCGAGTGGAAACCGATTCCGGGAAGCCTAGAGGCAATTGCCAAGCTAAACCATGCGGGGTACCGGGTCGTAGTCGCATCCAACCAGTCCGGCATCGGGCGCGGGTTGCTTGATATGGGTGCTTTAAATGCAATAAACGAGCGCATGTACCGCGCACTCGCGCAGGTTGGCGGCCGCATCGATGCGTTGTTCTACTGCCCGCACGCCGCGGGCGATAACTGTGATTGCCGCAAACCCAAGCCAGGCATGTTCATCGACATCGCGCAAAGATTCAATGTCGACCTCGCCGGGGTACCGAGCATTGGCGATTCGTTACGCGATCTGCAGGCCGCGTCTGCTGCCGGCGCAAGGCCTATCCTGGTGCTGACCGGCAAGGGTGCGAAAACCGAGGCCACTGGAGGCTTACCAGACGGTACCCCGGTTTTTGCGGACCTGGCCGAGGCGGTACGCAATATCGTTGCATGAGCCGATTTGCGGCATTGCTGCGTTCGGTTGTCTACGAAATCGTCAGGCTCGTGGTAACGGTGGTATTCGCCATCATTTCGCTGGGCACGTTTGCACTGAAACCTATCACACGCTATCGCATCATTACGGCGTGGTCGCATCTCGTAATCAATCTGGCGATGGTGATTTGCGGCGTTCGCTATCGCGTGGTGGGCCTGGGCAATTTGCCGCCGGGGCCTTGCATCGTTCTTTCCAAACATCAGTCGGCATGGGAAACGCTCGCGTATCAGGTCATTCTTCCGCCACAAGTGTGGGTGCTCAAACGTGAACTGCTGCGCGTTCCGTTCTTCGGCTGGGGCCTGGCGATGATGAGCCCGATCGCAATCAACCGCGGGTCTGCCGGACGGGCCCTGAAACAGATGCTGGAACAAGGCAAGAGCCGCCTGGCGGATGGATGGTGGATTGTAATTTTCCCGGAAGGAACGCGAATGCCTCCAGGACAGCGAGGGCGTTATCATTTGGGAGGCGCATGGCTCGCTTGCAAGACTGGGACGCCGGTCTTGCCAATCGCGCATAATGCCGGAAGCGTCTGGGGAAAAAATGCTTTTGTAAAATATCCGGGAACCATCACGGTCAGCATCGGCCCGGTGATGCATCCCGCCGGCATGGCGCCGGACGCCCTCAACCGGAAAGCTGAAGACTGGATAGAAAACGAAGTAACCCGCCTCGGCAACGCTCGCTCATAAGCGACCTGTTTCCCGTCACCACGGTTTGCGAGCCGAAAAGCATTCGGCTGCTTGACCGGGACGTCGCTTACCTTCTGAAGCGCAGTCAACAACGCAAGAGCATCATGCTGACCGTGGACGAACGCGGCCTTACCGTGAGCGCGCCGTGGCGCAGTTCAGAACGCCGGATTGCCGGCATCATTCGCGACGCTGAGCGGTGGGTCCTTAAAAAGCTGGATGTATGGAGTGCTTTCCCGGCGCGTAATCAGTCCTGGACCGATGGTGACAAGATCAAATACCTTGGTCGCGACCTCAGCTTGCAGCTTTATCGCGACCTGACGGCATCACTGGTCACCCTGCACGAAGGAGATCGCCTGCATATCACACTGGCCGATCCCTCCAATAAGGATGCCGTCAAAGCGGCCGTCATCACGTGGTACCGGCGGCATGCGCAGTCCAATTTCGCAGACCGTATCGCGGCATTCGCATCGAAGTTGGATGTACCCCTTCCGCGCCTGCTGCTTTCAAATGCGCAGACTCGCTGGGGCAGTTGCAATGCGAAGCGTGAAATACGCTTGAACTGGCGGCTGATCCAGGCAAGCCAGCCGACCGTCGACTATGTGGTTGTGCACGAGGTGGCGCATCTGATTGAAATGAATCACTCACGACGTTTCTGGAAATTAGTCGCACGCGTTTGTCCGCATTATCGGGAAGCCTGCAGCGAGCTCAATCGCATGGGTCTTTACTACATGGACGTTTAGCTGGATCCGATATTCGGTGCCGTGTACCCCCATGCTAGACTCGCTTGTACCCTAGGATTATCCATGCGCCGTCTCTGCATCCTCATCGTCTTCACTTTGCTGGTATCTGCCTGCGGCCAAAAAGGCCCCCTGTACCTGCCTAAAGACGGGGAAAAACCAAAGAAAAGCGAACCGAGAAAAACCGAAGAAGGGACGATCGAGCAGTGAGCGTGTTTTCCGTGCGTGCGGGGCAGATGTATGTCGAACAAGTCGCGCTGTCGGAGATCCGCGCAAAATTCGGGACGCCTTGCTTTGTCTATTCGCGTGCGGCGCTGGAAGAGGCTTATTTGAGCTATGACCGGGCTTTCGGCGCACGGCCACACCTTGTCTGCTATGCGATGAAAGCCAACTCAAATCTTGCCATCCTGAACTTGTTCGCCCGGCTGGGCAGCGGTTTTGACATCGTTTCCGGCGGGGAGCTAGCGCGCGTAATCGCGGCTGGCGGAAGTCCGGGCAAAACGGTGTTTTCCGGAGTCGGCAAGACACGCGATGAAATGCGCCAGGCACTTGGTGCAGGCGTCCTGTGCTTCAACGTCGAATCGGAAAGCGAATTGGAAAGACTCAACGACGTTGCGCGCGAGCTTGGCCGCAAGGCACCGGTGAGCCTGCGTGTGAATCCGGATGTCGATGCAAAAACGCATCGATACATTTCAACCGGACGCACGGAAGACAAGTTCGGCATTGCTTACGGCGATGCGCTGCGTATCTATCGCAAGGCGTGCGGACTCGGGCATTTAAATATCATCGGCATTGATTGTCATATCGGATCGCAATTGACCGAGCTGGCTCCTTTCATCGATGCATTGGATAAAATATTGGAACTGGTCGACCAGCTCTCGGCGGAAGGCGTTGAACTAAAGCACATCGATTTGGGCGGCGGTTTGGGAATCCGCTATCGGGACGAATCGCCCCCGTTGCCGGATACCTACGTGAAGGCGTTGCTGAAGAGCATCGGAGAACGCCCGCAGGAAATACTGCTGGAGCCGGGTCGGGCGCTGGTCGGCAATGCAGGCTTGTTGCTAACGCGCGTTGAATATCTGAAGCATGGCGAGACGCGCAATTTCGCAGTGGTGGATGCCGCGA
Source organism: Burkholderiales bacterium (assembly GCA_045810225.1). GTDB lineage: Bacteria > Pseudomonadota > Gammaproteobacteria > Burkholderiales > JACQAP01 > JACQAP01. The sequence goes on along the minus strand of JBJMWI010000111.1, from coordinate 16,672 downwards.
TGAACGACCTCATTCGCCCGGCGCTATACGAGGCTTATCACGAAATTCGGCAGGTTGAACCGTCCACTGGGTCGTCCAAGCGCTACCAGATTGTCGGTCCAGTGTGCGAAACGGCCGATTTTCTAGGGAATGATCGCGACCTTGCAGTGAAGGAAGGTGAACTGCTGGCCGTCATGTCCGCCGGTGCCTACGGCATGAGCATGAGTTCAAACTACAACAGCCGCTTGAGAGCTGCAGAGGTCATGGTCGACGGGGAAACCGCACACCTGATTCGTGAACGCGACCGTGTCGAGGACTTGTTTCGCGCTGAGCGCATGCTGCCTTGACAGCCTGCAGAACCAAATCAATGCGCGATCCATTCGGTCCCTCGCGCGCGGCAGTAGCCGATCGGATTTGTCGTGAAACTAATAGCGACATGCAACCTCTATACTTTAAGGCGCGTGCCAAAACGGATGCTAGACTGCATGGCATCAGCGCCTCCAAGGCACCAAAACAATGATTGTTTATGACTTGACGTGCGACAACAGCCACCCGTTCGAGGGCTGGTTTGGTTCTGCAGACGACTTTGCGTTGCAAGCAAAGGCCGGTGATATCGCATGCCCGGTCTGCGGATCCGTTGATATCACGCGGGAGCTTTCTGCTCCATATGTCAAGACGGGTTCCGAAAGCATACCGGTTGATGTTTCACCGGCGATATCTGTGACCAACGCCGCCCAGGAACTGAAGAAGAAATTCATTGAGCATGTGCTCAATAATACTGAAAACGTCGGCCGCCGCTTCCCCGAAGAGGCGCGCAAAATTTTCTACAGGGAAGCGCCGGAGCGGGCGATCCGGGGCACTGCTTCCGGTCAGGAAGTCAGTGAGCTTCAGGAAGAAGGTATCGCTGTAATGGCTATCCCCGCCCCTTCTTTGCCGGACAAGCTGCACTGATTCTCGGATTACCGGCACGGCATGATATAAGTCGTCATGCTTTCCCGCCCTTTGCCATTTCTCGTGCTCGGCGTTGGCGTTGCTGTCGTGTCATTCGCGGCAATCCTGATACGTTTGGCGCAGGCGGAGGGCGCTTCCTCGCTCGCCATCGCGGCCGTGCGCTTGACAGTTGCTGCGGCTGTGCTCACCCCTTTTGTATGGCTGCGAGCCGGCCGCGAAATAATGCGGTTGGGTTGGCGCCCGTTTGCACTGTGCATGCTCTCCGGAGTGTTGCTGGCGGCGCATTTCTGGGCCTGGATTACCTCACTGGAACATACCTCGGTCGCCAGCAGCACTGCATTGGTAACAACCAATCCTCTGTGGGTTGCATTGGTATCCGCCGTCATCTTGCGCGAGTCTCCGGGCGCCGTAGGGGTTGCCGGTATCGTGTTGACTCTTGCAGGGAGCATGCTGGTGTTTGCCGCCGACGCAAGCCGCGCTTCGCTCGCGGGCGCCGCACCGAACCTGGGTAATGCATTGGCATTATTCGGCGCAATAGCTGCTTCCGGTTATCTATTGATCGGTCGCGCGATACGTTCGCGCATATCACTGCCCGCGTATATCTGGCTTGCGTACACCGCCGCTGCAGCATTGCTTGCCGGTGCCGCTCTGGGGACCGGCAAGGCCTTTGTGTCCCTTACCTGCTCGGCCTGGTTGTCCATGGTGGCGCTTGGACTGGGACCTCAGCTGATCGGACACACAAGCTTCAATTGGGCGCTGCGCCGCTTGACCGCCACGTTTGTTGCGATAGCGATTCTGGGAGAGCCTATAGGGGCCGCGATTCTGGCGTGGTTCTTCTTCGGCGAACGATTTACTCAAGCGCAATTAATTGGCTTCATCCTCTTGCTTGCCGGAATTTTTTTGGCGGCTCGCGGCGAGAAATTCCGTGCTGTGCACGGCTGAGTGACGTAAGCCTGCTGCGGGCTCGCCTCAAGCGCGCCGTGTACCGCGTGCGGCATCGGCATAGGGATGGAAGGGGCGCTTCACATCTTCAGCGAGGCTGCGATAGGTTATCTGTCCGGCATGTACCTGCAAGCCATTGGCTAAACCTGCTGTAGTGGATAGCGCGCTGAGCCCGTCGTCGGCAAGCTTCAGTACATACGGTAAAGTCGCCTGGGTGAGTGCCAGCGTAGCAGTTCGGGCGCAAGCCGCCGGCATGTTAGGCACGCAGTAGTGTACGACGCCTTCTTCGACGAACAGGGGGTTCGAGTGCGAAGTCGGCCGCGACGTCTCCGCAATGCCACCCTGGTCAATTGCGATATCAACCAGCGCCGACCCTGGCCGCATTTTTTTTAGCAGCTGGCGAGAAATGAGTTTCGGTGCAAGTTTGCCCGGCAGTAGCAGGGCTCCTATGACCAGATCAGCCTGGGCAACGTGCTCGTTAATGGCCAGGGTTTCGGAGTAACCAGTCTTCAAGCGGCCCTGGTACAGTTCATCAAGATGTGCCAGGCGCTCCAGATCGATATCGAGGACGGTGGTGTCCGCACCCATGCCAACGGCGATCTGTCCGGCATTGGTGCCTGCTGCGCCGGCGCCGATGATGAGGACTTTACCCGGTGCTACGCCGGGCACACCGCCAAGAAGCACACCGCTGCCGCCATTGGCCATTTGCAAGGCCCAGGCGCCAATTTGCACCGCCAGTCGACCGGCGATCCGCGACATCGGTGCAAGCAAAGGCAAACGGTCCTGTGAATCAGTCACCGTTTCATACGCGATCGCACTCACGCCGCACGCCAGCATTGCATCGAGTAACGCAACATCGGGTGCCAGATGCAAATAACCGAATAAAATTTGCCCGCGGCGGACCAGGCTGAACTCGCGCGGTTGCAGTTCCTTGACCTTCACCACCATGTCGGCCGCAAAGACTTCCCGGCTGGAAGCAACCAGACGAGCGCCCGCCGCTGCATACTCTCCGTCGAAAAAGCCGATGCGGGCGCCGGCATTGCTCTCGACATACACTTCATGACCGAGTTGGCACAAAGCATGAACTCCGGCCGGCGTCAATCCGACGCGGTATTCATGGTCCTTGATCTCCTTCGGTACACCGACCAGCATGCGCTAACTCCTTGTGCGCGACTCACCAGCGATCATCAAGCCGCCTGGGAGCGTGTTGGCCCCGGACGGGATGCCGAACGCTGCTGCTTCAGAAGATACAGCAGCCTGGCGATCAACAGCGCGGCCAGTAGCAGCGCAAAGATAAACGGTTCTGTAATATCCTTCTTCACCAGCCACCAGAAATGAGCGACCGCGAGCGCTGCCAGCACATAGATGCAACGATGAAGGCGCTGCCAGCGTTTGGCACCAAGACGCTTCACCATGGCGTTCGTTGACGTGATGGCTAAAGGAATGAGCAGCACGAACGCGGAGAATCCCAGCATGATGAAGGGCCGCTTGCCGATATCCTTCACGATATCTTTCCAGTCGAAGAACTGATCCAGCCAGATATAAGTTACGAAATGCAGGCTGGCATAAAAAAATGCAAACAGACCCAGCAGGCGGCGGAAGCGCAATAGCCATGGCATGCCTGCCAGTCGCCTCAATGGCGTTACGCTCAAGGCGATCAAAACAAAGGTAAGCGCCCACCAGCCGGTGGAGTGCGTGATGTATTCCACCGGGTTGGCACCAAGGTGATTACGCAAGCCCTGCCAGAACAGATGCCCAAGCGGGATCAGGCAGACTACGAACAGCGCCATCTTGATCCAGCTGATCCGTGTTGGGTTAGGTTGCATTCAATGCAAAAGGCGCGATCTCAGAAGTTCTTTTTGAGATCCATTCCGGCATAGAGTTGCGCCACCTGATCCTCGTACCCATTGAACATCAACGTGGCACGTTTCTTCTCGAACAAAGACTCGAGGACCGAGGTTTTCTCGATCCGGCGTTCCTTGGCTTGACTCCAGCGGGGATGGTCTACGTGAGGATGACGTTGGAATAGAACCCGTACTCGTCAGGACCAGCCAGTTCCCAGGATGTTTTCGGCTGCTGCTGAGTGAAACGAATTTTGACGATGGCTTTGGCGCTTTTGAAACCATATTTCCATGGCACTACCACCCGCACCGGAGCACCATTCTGGTTCGGCAGTACTTCTCCATAAAGCCCCAGCGTAAGCAACGTAAGCGGATGCATGGCTTCATCCATGCGAAGGCCTTCCACATAAGGCCATTGCAGCACACGCATGCCTTGTCCGGGCATCTGTGCAGGATCCAGCAGCGTGATGAATTCGACAAATTTCGCGTTACCGGTCGGCTCTGCGCGCTTGATCAACGCTGACAGGGGAAAACCTACCCACGGTATTACCATGGACCAGCCTTCCACGCAGCGCATGCGGTAGACGCGCTCTTCCAGCGGTGCCAGCTTCAGCAAATCCTCGATGTCATAGGTTCTTGGTTTCCCGACTTCGCCTTCAATCTTGACTTGCCATGGTCGCGTCTTCAGTTTACCGGCGTAAGCGGCCGGGTCTGATTTATCGGTGCCAAATTCGTAGTAATTGTTGTAACTCGTAATAGCCTCGAGCGGCGTCAGGGTTTCGTTGACGCTGTACGTACTCTTAGTTACACCGGAGAGTTTGCTAGCCGCATGCGCAATTCCGGAATTCAAGAACTCCACGCCGCACAGGCCACCTGCCAAACCCAGCCCAGCTGCTGCACGCATGAAGTCGCGCCGACCGAGAAAGGACGCATGATCGGTGATTTCAGAAGGTTGGATGTCAGACGAACGTCGAATCAGCATGGTTGTCCTTTGTGGCCGGCCAATCGCGTCATTGCCGCAGTGGGACAGCGCGAGTTCCGATATGTTTTCCAGTGACGGGCGGTGCTGTCGATATACGAACCGGTCAAAGAAACGGATGCGTCAGATCAGAAAAACAGTGGCCAGGCCCAAAAAGATGAAGAAGCCCATGCTATCGGTAGTAAAGGTTAACAACACACTGGACCCGATGGCAGGATCCCGGCCCATGCGTTGCATGACCAACGGCACAAACATGCCCACGGAGGCCCCTACCAGTAAATTAAGCAGCATTGCACCCATCATGACCAAGCCAAGCGGCAGACTGCGATAGAGCATATAAGCAAACAGTCCCGCCACGCCGCCCCACACCAGTCCGTTCAGCATGCTGATCGCCACCTCCTTGCCAATCAGGCGACGTGCATTTTCCGGCGTGACCTGGCCTAGCGCCAGCGAGCGAATAATCAATGTGGTAGTTTGGTTGCCTGAGTTTCCGGCAATGCCCGCGACAATGGGCATCAAGGTCGCCAGTGCCACCAGCTTTTCGATCGTTCCTTCGAATGCGCCAATCACGCGTGATGCAAAAAAAGCCGTGCCAAGATTGACGGCGAGCCACAACCAACGGTTTTTCGCGCTTTTCCAAACTGAAGCAAAAATGTCTTCCTCTTCCAACAGGCCAGCATGGCTAAGTTGCTCTGCTTCATTGCGCTGGCGTATGAAATCGACGACGACGTCCACGGTGACACGCCCGACCAGCCGGTTGGCGTAATCGACCACCGGAGCGGAGACCAGGTTATAGCGCTCGAACGATTGCGCGGCCTGCTGTGCCTTATCGTCTGGCGACAGGGTAATGAAGTCAGTGTTCATCACTGAGCCCACCAGCACTTCGGGATCGGTCACGATCATTCGATTGATCGGAAGAACGCCCTTGATCACATCGTCCCGGTCCACCACAAATACCTGGTCGGTATGGTCGGGCAATTCGTCCATACGACGCAAATAGCGCAGAACCACTTCCAGGCTAACGTCGTCGCGTACCGAAACCATGTCGAAGTCCATTAATGCGCCAACCGAGTCTTCCGGGTAAGACATCGCGGCGCGCAACTGCTCTCGCTCTTCAATCGAGAGCGAATGCAGTACATCATCGACAACATTTTGTGGCAGGTCCGGAACGAGGTCGGCAATCTCATCGGTATCGAGCTGCTCGGTTGCGGCCACCAGCTCGTGCGCATCCATGTTCTCGATGAGGGTCTCGCGCACCGCATCCGAGACTTCCAGCAGGATTTCCCCGTCGCGTTCGGCTTTGACCAGATCCCAGATGACCAAACGCTCCTCAAGCGGCAGCGCCTCGAGGATGTAGGCGACGTCCGCCGGATGCAGCTTGTCGAGTTTTCTTTGCAGTTCCGCCAGGTTTTGTTTATGCACCAGCGACTCGACCAGCTCGTGGCGCGGCATCTGCTGCTCGTGGACGAGGCTTTCGACGATGCGGTGTTTGTGCAGCAGCTCCCTGACCTGCTCCAGGGCCTCCTGCACGCTTTCCGTGCGCTTTCTCTTGTTAGCGACCTTGGGCATCGCTATGGAATGGATCAACCATCGGTAAAGGATACTGCATGTTAATGACCGTCTGACCTCCGACGCCGAAAATGCAAGCGGGGCTTGTCCTTCAAGCCCCGCTGCATGGAAAGCGCATTGGTTTCAGCGCTTGATCACAGGCTACTATTTCTGTGGCGTACGGGTCGCTTCCCACGAAATAAATTCCAGACCACGGTCGCGCTTGGCCCAGATGCTGTGGAACCGGATCTCCACCGCCATCTCCTGTCCTTTGACCGTCACGTCGAAGTTACCGAGCCCTGAAATAATCGCGATACAGCCATAAGTGCGCACTGTCACATCGCTGCGCCGCATGACCCGGTATTTCACGGTGCCCGATTTCATCGATTCGATGTAGCTGGCCTTGGTGTCCACCACCGCCGAGGAATGAATGTAGACAAGGTCGCTTCCGATTAAGTTTTGCAGCGCACCGAAATCGTTGCCCATTTGCGCAGCATAGCGTGCGTCTTCCGCTGCGAGCGCTTCGTCTGCACTCACCCGCCCGCTGCAGTCTTCTGCAAGAGCCATGCTTGGCCCCGTCAAGCCGACTGCTGCAAAAAATAACAGACTTAAAAATTGTTTCATGATCTTCTCCCTTTGAACTTTTTTATCGGATCACACCCACAAACATCATTGCAGCGGTGTCAGGACGGCAAGCGGCTTGCTGTCGCAAACCACTTTCTTGCCTGCCAGGCGCGCCTGAAAGATGGATAGCTTGCCAGCCTTCCAAGCATAACCGTAACGCTTCTTATCGGGTTCGATTGTGTCTTTCGCGGGCTCCTTCGCGGAGGCTTCACTTTGCAGATAGTCACAATTCGCTCCGGGATCGTTCAGCGACAACTCGTAATTAAATTTCTGCTGCGGCCAGGCTGCTTCGCCGGATTCCGTAAACTCCCATGTTTGACCTTTTTCATCACGATATCTGCCGGCAATGACAAAGCGATTCAGTTGCGGGCTCAATTCACCGGCAATAGGAATGTAGTCGGCCCATTTGCCCTTCATGAAGTCGGGCTCGGAAACATGCAGCCGGTCGAATTTTCCCTGGCCATTCTTCACGGCCTCGAAGCGGATATATTTAACCTCGCTGCTGGACGTCGGCTTGTCATCCGCTCCAACTACCAGCCGATAAGAGTTCGGCTTGCCATCCGGCTCGATATCCAGCACGGCCTGCAACGAAGCCTTGTGGAAATCTGTTATCACGATCGGATAGGCTTGACCCTCCCGGCGGATCGCAATGACGACAGGGGGCGTCTTTTTGGCTGCGGCATGCGGACTTTTCAGCGCGGCCAGCACGCTTAAGTACGCTTCGTTGATCCAGATGCCTTCAACGTCCTTCAGAAACACCCTGTCCTTGCGAGCCGCAGGCGCTGTTTTGTCTGCGGACAGGCCTGGACCGGCGAGGGCGGCGATCAAAACAACAGTCGACAGCCGCCAAATCGATTTAAATTTTGAGTGCATTGTTCAGCTTCCGTACATCCGTGATGTTGCGGGCAATCGCAGGACGCTTTTTCCAGCAACCGGTGGCCTGCTCGAAAGCAGCGCCAAGCTGCAGTACGCCAAAATCATCCTGATAACGCCCAACGATTTGCAGCCCGACCGGCAGTCCGCCGCCGCTGAAACCGCACGGAACCGAGAGCGCCGGAGCACTGGTGACGGTGATGTAGTAGCAAGAGCGCATCCAGTCGATATAAGAGTCGAGTGCGACGCCTTCGATCCGGGTCGGGTAAGGTACGTCAACTGAGAACGGCAGTACTTGCGCGACCGGCGCAATCAGAAAATCATATTTTTTCATGAATTCGCGCATGCGGTGGAACAATTCCGTGCGCCTGGCTTCCGCAACGCCAACTTCGGGGCCCGTCAATCGCGCGCCTTGCTCAATATTCCAGATCACCGTGTCTTTCATCAGCGCGCGCTTGGTTTTGAAAAGCTCGCCGTAAGACATGTAGAAGTTCCAGGCGCGCAACACGCTGAAGATTTCATGCGCATCGCGCAAATCCGGTGTCGCGTCTTCAACCACGCAACCCAGATCGGACAAGGTCTCGCGCTGCGACTGCATGACCCGCACGACTTCCGGTTCCATTGGCAGCCCGCCCAAGTCGGCGCTCCAGGCAACCCGTACCCCCTTGAAGTCCCGTTGCAGCGGGAGCGAAAACATTGTGGGGTTGTCCTGCAGCGAAATCGGCGAGCGAGCGTCCGGGCCGGAGATCGAAGCCATGAACAAGGCGATATCCTGGACAGTGCGCGCCATCGGTCCGACAACGGCCAAATTGAACCAAGCTGAGACGCTTGGCCAATTCGGCACGCGGCCTGCCGAGGGACGCAATCCAACCACATTGCAAAAACTGGCCGGGTTGCGCAGGCTGCCGCCGAGATCCGAGCCGTCGGCCAGCGGCAGCATACCGCAGGCAAGCGCGGCTGCTGCCCCGCCGCTGCTACCTCCGCATGTCTTGGCAAGGTCGTAAGGATTGCATGTGGGGCCGAACACCGGATTGAAAGTTTGCGAGCCGGCTCCGAACTCAGGCGTATTGGTTTTTCCTACCGTGATCGCACCCGCCGTTCTTTGCCGCTCGACGATCAGCGCATCTGCATCCGGCACGAAATCCTTGAAGATTGGAGACCCGAACGTGGTTCGAATGCCTTTAGTCGGAATCAGATCCTTGTGCGCGACCGGCAGGCCAGCCAACGGACCAGGCTCCTCGCCGCGCATAAGGGCCGCATCGAGCGCTCGCGCACCTTCGCGCGCTTGTTCGGGCAGAAAGGTTACGATCGCATTGACGGCCGGATTCACCCGCTCGATCTGTGCGATATGCGCGTCCATGACTTCAGTGGCCGACAGTTCCCGTGAACGAATCAGTCGCGCCAGCTTGTATGCCGGCAAAAAACAGAGTTCTTCAGGATTCATGCAAACAATGAAAGTTGTTCATGTATTGAAATGGGCCCAAGCCTGGATTCTGCTTCAGTATCCAGGCCGCATCAGCGCTTCACGCTCGGCGGCGAGCGGCGCTGAAGCGTTGAATTCAACCTGCGTCCCTGCCACGTTTACGCCGGCGAGCGTAAAGAGGTCCGGATAGTCCGGATATCGATCGGCAGCAAACTGAGCGCGCACAATATCACTCAATACGGTCGTGCCGGAAAAACTATCGAGCCGTTCAACAATCTCTTGCGCGCTCCAGCGCCGCGAATCACCAGTGCAACAATGGGACAATTGCTCGAGGGCGGTGCCGAGAGACTGATTGCCACCCGTTTGCGCCCGCAATTGCAGGTCGGCAGCGAGCATTATTGCTGCACCCGCCCAGTAAACTCTCAAATAGATACCGCTTTGACCGATGCGCTGGTTCGCGCGTGCGAGGCTCAGCTCAGGCGCCGCACGCGCCCCCCGCTCGAGTCCCGCCTGCATGCGCCGCCACGCCTCTTCCACGCTGATTGCGCCGCCCCGCGCCATCAATACGTTTTGTAAATAAGTCGGCAGCCCCTCGAACAGCCATGCGTCCCGCGCCTCGACGTAGGGCAAAAACAAGTGCGCCATCTCATGGGTCAGGCTCCAGTCGCGATCGAATTCCTCCGCGGAACGCGCGGGATTGATAAACAGGTGCACTGCGGGTCCGCCTCCGCGAGCGACGTAAGCCCACGGCACCGGGCCGCGCCCACGTGGAGTTGGTGATACCACGACTTGGAGGTAAGCCACCGGAAAGCGGCCATAGAGCGAAGCAACATTGCGGGCAGCAGCTTCGATCCACCTTATGAATCGTTCCTGTTCAGTCGGTACATCGAGCAAGGCCACATGCAAAACACTACCAGCCACTTCGATATCTCGCGAGGTGAAGTTGCCGAAAGCAACTACGCCGGGCCATTTGGCCGGTATATTGCCTGCCAGAATAACCGGCTGTCCTTCACGACCGGCCGCGCGTTGCCAAGGTCCTGACACGTTTACGCCAGCTGGCAAGCGGAATCGCAGTTCAATGTCGGACGCCGTATCGGCCGGCCGCCACAGCCAGTCGCCGATCGCAGTCAGCATGTTGGTCGATCCAATTTTGCGCGTCTCGGGACCGCCGGACTGCGTTATGCTCTGCGCCGGTTGCAGCTTCACTGCGTAGTCAATACAGCTGTTGTCAGATGCGCTGCCCAGCATCACCTTGTCGCCCACCGGTTGCAGCGCACGTTCGCCTAACCGCATCGACTGAAGATAAAGCCTGGCGTCATCAGAACCTGCAACTATGGCTTCCGGCATGCGCCCATCGAAGCATGCGCGCACCGCAAGTTGCTCGAGCGATTCATCCAGGCTGATCTCATAGTGGTACGGTGACGCAGCCCATGCCGAATCGCACAGCGAAAAGGTGCATGCCACGACCGCGATGAACGTGCAAATCTTCACCGGGAAAGCATTTCGCGTTATCACTGCGCCACCGTCTGAAGGCCAATGCCCCGGGCCATGAATGTAGCCATCAACGGGATGACTGCAACCATAACCAGTTCTGCCCAAATATAGCGGCGCATCCTCGTCACCTGGTACTCAGCCACGGCGTATGGCGCGGCTTCAAAACCGCGCAACCAGCGCAGATACTGCAGTGTGGGAGGCATTGATATCAGCCCAAGGGCGGCGAACAACGCTAGCTTGATGTAAAACACCGGATTATGCAGATAGAACGCAGCGCCTTTGCCGAACCAGACGAAGTAAGCCAGCCCGCTGCCAAGTGCAAACAACCCTGCGCCGAGGTATATGTAATTGAGCCGCACCAGCCGCCGCACGCGCTCCGCACTTAAGCCGCCCGTGCAAACCATGAGTTCCAGGGCCAGCAGCGTGGCCATCGAAATCATTGCCACATAGTGCAGATAAGCGGTCGATGCACTAGCCAATTACTGCTCCGCACCGGCGTACGCTGCATCAGCCGCGAGCAGACCTTTTTTCCATCCCACGTTATGCGGCGAGCTTTGCATCCGGCTCGTACGCAAGATTAGGGGCCAGCCAGCGCTCCGTTTCCTGCAGGCTTGCGCCTTTGCGTCGTGCGTAGTCCTCTACCTGATCGCGGTCGATTTTCGCAACCGCAAAGTATTGCGCCTGTGCATGCGAAAAATAAAAGCCGCTGACGGCTGCCGTGGGTAGCATGGCAAACGACTCTGTCAGCGTGATGCCGGTTTCGACGGGTGCATTCAGCAACGAGAACAGCAAAGCCTTCTCGGTGTGATCCGGACAAGCCGGATAGCCGGGCGCCGGACGGATGCCGCGGTACTTTTCGTCAATAAGGTCCGCAATAGTTAATGTTTCGTCCGGCGCGTAAGCCCAGAATTCCCGGCGCACGCGACGGTGCAGGTGCTCGGCAAAGGCCTCCGCCAGACGGTCGGCGAGTGCCTTGAGCAGGATCGCGTTGTAGTCATCGTGCCTGCGTTCGTATTCGGCAACGCGTTCATCGATGCCGATGCCTGCCGTTACTGCGAACGCTCCCAGAAAATCCGGAATGCCGGTTTCCCGGGGTGCGACCAGGTCCGCGAGACACTGGTTTGGCCGATCCAGCGGCTTGACCATCTGCTGGCGAAGAAAATGAAAGGTCGTGGCGATGCGTTGGCGCGAATCATCGGTATAGACTTCGATGTCGTCGCCAACGCTGTTCGCCGGGAACAATCCAATCACGGCCGCTGCGCCAAGCCATGATTCCCCGATGATGCGCGCCAGCATGGCTTGTGCATCATCAAACAGGCTGCGTGCAGCAGCGCCCACGACCGGGTCCTGCAGGATGGCAGGGTATCGGCCGGCCAGTTCCCAGGTTTGGAAGAAGGGTGTCCAGTCGATGTCCTTGGCGATTTGCGCGAGCGGATAATTTCTGAATGTCTTGATTCCGGACGCGGCTGGTACCGGCGGCACATAGTTCTTCCAGTCGGTTTGCAAACCATGGCGCCGCGCTTCGGCAATCGCGTAATGCGGCCCTTGGCCTTTCTTGCCCTTGTGCTGAATACGCAATTTCTCCGCTTCGTCCTTCATTTTGCGCATGTAGTCCTCGCGCAATTCGTCAGACAGCAGTTTGGTGCACACACCGACGCTGCGGGAGGCATCGGGCACCCATACCGTAGGGCCGGAATACTGAGGTTCTATTTTCACTGCAGTATGTACGCGCGAGGTCGTCGCCCCGCCGATCAGCAAGGGAACGCGGAAACCCTGACGCTCCATCTCCCGTGCCACGTGCGCCATTTCCTCGAGCGACGGCGTAATCAGGCCGGACAAGCCGATGATATCTGCGTTTTCTTCGCGAGCAACTTTAAGGATTTTTTCCGCCGGGACCATCACGCCCAGGTTGACCACATCAAAATTGTTGCACTGGAGTACGACTGAAACAATATTCTTGCCGATGTCGTGCACGTCTCCCTTCACCGTGGCAATTACGATTTTGCCCTTGCTCTGTGCGGCCGTGCCGGAGCGCAATTTCTCCGCCTCGATGTAGGGAATAAGGTGCGCAACCGCTTCTTTCATGACCCGCGCGGATTTGACCACTTGCGGCAGGAACATCTTGCCAGCACCGAACAGATCACCGACGACATTCATGCCTTCCATGAGAGGGCCTTCGATCACCTGGATCGGATAGGGAAATTGCTGGCGCGCCTCCTCGGTGTCCGCGACGATATAGGTATTGATGCCCCTGACGAGCGCGTGTGTGATGCGCTCATTCACGCTGCCCTCGCGCCAGGACAAATCTTCCACCGCAATTCTCGCCTCGCCCTTGTAGCTCTCCGCAAACTCGACCATGCGCTCCGTCGCGTCGGCCCGGCGGTTGAAAATTACATCTTCCACCCGCTCGAGCAGATCCTTCGGGATTTCCGCATAGACGCCCAGTTGTCCAGCGTTGACAATGCCCATGGTCATGCCGGCCTTGATGGCATGGAACAGGAATGCAGTATGAATCGCTTCGCGGATCGGATCGTTGCCGCGAAATGAAAACGAGATGTTGGAAACGCCGCCGCTGATCTTCACATGAGGCAGCGCCTTCTTGATCGCACGCGTTGCCTCGATATAGTCGATGGCGTAATTGCTGTGCTCTTCGATGCCGGTCGCAATTGCAAAGATATTGGGATCGAAAATGATATCTTCCGGCGGAAACTGCGCCTGATGAACCAGCAAATCGAAGGCGCGCATGCAGATTTCGATACGGCGCGCGAGCGTATCGGCCTGGCCCTTTTCATCGAACGCCATGACGACAGCCGCGGCACCATAGCGGCGTACCAGGCGCGCCTGTCGCAGAAATTCCTGCTCGCCTTCCTTCATGCTAATCGAGTTCACCACGCACTTGCCTTGCACGCACTTGAGCCCCGCTTCGATGACGTCCCATTTTGAAGAGTCGATCATGAGCGGCACGCGTGAAATGTCCGGTTCCGATCCGATTAGATTCAGGAAGGTCGTCATCGCCTTCTTCGAATCGAGCATTGCCTCGTCCATGTTCACGTCAATGATCTGTGCGCCGTTGTCGACCTGGCTGCGTGCCACAGTGAGCGCTTCACTGTAGTTGCCGGCCAGAATCAGCCGTGCAAAAGCTTTGGAACCGGTGACATTGGTGCGTTCACCGACGTTCACAAACAAGGAATCTTCCCCGATGTTCAGAGGTTCCAGTCCGGCAAGCCGCAATTTTTTGTCAATGGCGGGAATCACGCGCGGCGCGATACCCTTCAATGCTTGCGCAACTGCCCGGATATGCGCCGGCGTAGTGCCGCAGCAGCCGCCCGCAATGTTGAGGAACCCAGCTTGTGCAAATTCCTTCAGGCAGGATGCGGTGTACTCCGGCGTCTCGTCGTATTCGCCGAAGGCGTTCGGCAGCCCGGCGTTCGGATGCAGGCTGGTAAATACATCCGCAATAGCGGACAAGTCCTCGATGTGAGGACGCAGATCCTTCGCACCCAGCGCGCAATTGAGTCCCACGGAAAACGGCCGCGCATGCGAAATCGAGTTCCAGAATGCCTCAGTGGTCTGGCCGGAAAGTGTACGGCCGCTCGCATCGGTAATGGTGCCGGATACCATGACAGGAAGATGCACACCATGGGTTTCAAAATACTCTTCGATGGCGAATAGCGCAGCTTTACAATTCAAAGTATCGAATATCGTTTCGACCATGAGCAGATCGACCCCGCCTTCGACCAGACCGCGCACACTTTGCGCGTAGCAAGCGACCAGCTCGTCAAATGAAATGTTTCGCGCACCCGGGTCATGGACGTCCGGCGAAATAGATGCGGTCCGGCTGGTGGGGCCAAGCACCCCGGCCACAAAACGCGGCTGGCCGGGTGTCAGGGCGGAAAACTCGTCCGCAGCGGCGCGCGCAAGCCGAGCACCCGCGCTATTGAGTTCGCCAACCAGCTCGGTCATGCCGTAATCGGCCATCGATACGGTATTCGAGTTGAAGGTATTGGTCTCGATAATGTCCGCGCCGGCATCGAGATAAGCCCGATGGATGCCGCCGATGACTTGGGGTTGCGTCAGGGTCAACAAGTCGTTGTTGCCCTTCTGGTCGCACCCGTGCGCATGGAAGCGTTCCCCGTGGTAATGCTGGGCATCGAGCCCATGCGCCTGGATCATCGTCCCCATGGCGCCGTCGAGAACCAAAATGCGCTCGTTCAGTAAACTGCCAAGCAATTGGAAGCGCGAAGTTGTCATGGCTTATCCAAATAAAAACCCGTCTGCCTGAGCGGGACGGGTTTGTCACGCTTTAGCGGCATTTATTAAGCGCCCGCAAGCTGAGTGTCAAATCGGCGCGATGACAAATTACCGTGAAGGGCGCGGCGAGTCAATGCGCTGGCCAGCGCAGCGGGCGGCCACTTCGTGTCAAATTCGCTCGTACCGACGGTACTGTACCGCTTCCGCGACATGGGGCGGGCTAATGCCGGAAACACCCGCGAGATCCGCAATCGTTCGGGCCACTTTGAGAATCCGATGATAGGCACGCGCCGATAGCCCCAGCGTGCCGATTGCCTTGCGGGCAAGTAGGTCCGCATCAGCGTCGGCGCAGCAGTGCTCTCCGGTTTCCTTGACCGACAGGTTGGCATTTGGTTTCCCCTGCCGTGCGAGTTGCCGCTGGCGCGCCACTGTCACACGGCTGCGTATGGCAGCACTCGGCTCTCCGGGTTGCCGCACAGTGATTTCCTTGTCTGACACGGCGGGAACTTCGATGTGCAGGTCTATGCGGTCTAGCAGTGGACCGGATATGCGGTTTCGATAACGCGTCACCTGGTCCGGCGTGCAGTGGCATTTGCCCGAATAGTGGCCAAGGAAACCGCACGGGCATGGGTTCATGGCCGCCAGCAATTGGAATCGCGCCGGAAATTCCGCTTGTCTTGCGGCACGGGAAACGCTGATTTTTCCAGACTCCAGCGGCTCGCGCAGCACTTCAAGCACGTCGCGATTGAATTCAGGCAATTCGTCCAGAAACAGCACGCCGTGCATGGCCATGGAAATTTCGCCGGGACGTGGATTGCTACCCCCACCGACCAATGCCACCGCGGATGCTGTGTGGTGAGGTGACCGGTACGGCCTGCACTTCCAGCGGCGGACGTCAAAGCCGGCGCTACCCAATGACTGCATCGCCGCTGATGCCAGTGCTTCGTCCTCGGTCATCGGCGGAAGAATGCCGGCAAAACGCTCGGCTAGCATCGTTTTCCCGGTGCCCGGTGGGCCGATCATGAGCATGCTGTGCCCACCCGCTGCAGCGACTTCCAGTGCGCGCTTGGCCTGGAGTTGGCCCTTGACCTCAGCAAGGTCCGCAACTTCAGCTTGCACGGCATTCGGGGGCTGCGCACTGGACTTCAACGATTCGCGTCCGGCAAGATGCGCACACACTGCTAGCAGCGTGCTCGCGGGCAACACGCGCGCATCCTTGACCAGCGCCGCTTCGACTGCGCTGTCTACGGGCAATATAAAAGCACGGCCGGACCGATGTGCGTTGTAAGTCATGGCCAACGCGCCGCGAATCGGCCGCAGTTCGCCTGTCAGGGCCAATTCACCGGCGAATTCAAACTCGGACAGCTTGTCGCCGGGAATTTGTCCCGATGCGGCCAGAATTCCCACCGCGATCGGCAAATCGAAACGTCCGCTTTCCTTAGGCAGATCGGCAGGCGCCAGATTCACGGTAATGCGGCGCGCCGGAAAATCGAAACGGCAGTTCAGCAGCGCAGAACGCACACGATCCTTGCTCTCTTTCACTTCGGCTTCGGGCAAGCCGACGATTGTAAAACTGGGCAAGCCGTTTGCCAGGTGCACCTCCACCGTTACTGGTGGCGCGTCCATGCCGGCTAATGCGCGACTGTAGAGAACGGCGAGCGACACGTCAGCGGCCAACAGCCGGCGAGGCAAAGCTGTCGTTGCAGACACCGAAAACCGATGCTGATGCGCAAGCAGTTCGATGGGAGATCGAAATCCCGGCCCCCA
>JBJMWI010000110.1:0-13895 GCA_045810225.1 Burkholderiales bacterium | reverse complement strand
GGAAAAGACGTAGCGCAGGATGTCGCCTTCATGCCCATACCAGCGTGTGGCCGTGGACGCCACGACAATGGACTGAGCGTCAATCATTTTGCCCATGACACCTCCCGAACTATTGGCGGCCGCCATGAGATTCGGGTTTAGGCCCAGCTGTTCAGAGGTGATTTTCTGCAGCCCGCCGAAGAGCACGTTCGAAGCCGTATCGGACCCAGTCAGCGCCACACCCAACCATCCCAGCAATGTGCCGAAGAACGGATACAGCGCCCCCGTATGGGCAAACGCCAACCCCATGGTGGCGTCCGTTCCCGAATAGCGCGTGGTAAATCCCAGAGCCAGCATTGCAGCAATCGTCAGCAGTGAAAATCTGACCAGCACAATGGTCTGCCAGTACTTGCGCAGCAGATCCACAAACGAATAGCGCATGTAGAAACCTGCAATCAGAGCTGCAATCAAAATTCCAGAGCCGGTTGCTGATAACCAGTTGAGGCTGTAAACCGCTTTTTCGGTTGCTGGCTTGGCGACAACCGGGGGAACTTTTTGCACCAGGTCATTGAGTCCCGGAACCGGGATATCGATCTTGGTGTAACCGTTCCAGGCATATTCGATTTTCGCTTTTGCATCGCCGCCATTCAGCAACGTCTTGACTTGCGGTACACCCCAAAGGAAAACGAACACTGACAATACGATCCAGGGAGTCCAGGCCCGCATTACTGCCGCACGGTCATGTTTTCTGACTTGCATGGGTTGAGCGCCAGAAGCCGCAGAGCCTTCTTCCGGGTGTCCCTTGAGGGCTGTGGTTCTCCATATGGTCTTCGGTTTCCAGACCCGCAGAAAAAGTGTCAGGCATGCCATTGAAATAATGGCTGCGCCGACATCCACCAACCACGGGCCGTGGAAATTGGAAATCAGGAATTGCGGGATCGCGAAAGTGACTCCGGTTACCAAAATGGCGGGCCAGATCTCTTTCATGCCGCGCCAGCCCGCGAAGGCCCAGATCAGCCAAAATGGCACCAGCAGTGAAAAGAACGGCAATTGGCGGCCAACCATCGCGGACAACTGCAACAAGTCCAATCCAGTCACTGCGGACAGCGCAATAATCGGCGTGCCGAGCGCCCCGTAGGCAACCGGCGCCGTATTCGCAATGAGAGACAGACCGGATGCAGCCAATGGTGAAAATCCCAAGCCGATCAGGATGGCGCCGGTCACAGCTACCGGAGTCCCGAACCCGGCAGCTCCTTCAAAAAAAGCACCGAATGCAAAGGCGATGAGCAACAGCTGGAGACGGCGGTCTTCAGTGACGCCCGCAATGCTGTCTTGCAAGGTCTGGAAATAACCCTTGTCTTTCGTCAGCTGGTACAAAAAGATGATGTTCAGCACGATCCAGCCGATCGGCAGCAATCCGAAAAATGCGCCGTAGGCGGCAGATGCACCCGCCATTTGCGCGGGCATTCCGTAGACGAAGATCGCAATGATCAATGCCGCAGCCAATCCCAAAATCGCTGCGACATGCGCGGACAACCGGAAGAATGCGAGACCGCCGAGAAGGACTATGACAGGTAGTGCGGCGAGTGCCGTGCTGAGCACGGCGTTGTTCATCGGATCGTAGATCTGCGACCAGGCCATGAGCATACCTCCCTATGTATCCCGATACGGTCTGAAGACAGACTGAAAACGGGCGTTTTTTGGTATTGAGACGCGCGCCATTATATCCAAACAGTACCCGCCGAACGTCATTCGCTGATCAAGGCTGGATCGAATGCATGCGTATAATTTCAGCGCTTACACACAGGAGAGCATGCATGAACCAAAACATGCCATCGAGGAGCGGCGGACAAATTCTGGTCGATCAGCTCCGCATTCATGGTGCCGACACGGCTTTTTGTGTACCAGGAGAAAGCTTTTTGGACGTGTTGAATGCGTTTTACGACGTCCGGGAACGCATGCGCTTGATCGTATGCAGGCAAGAGGGCGGGGCGGCGTTCATGGCCGAAGCATACGGCAAACTTACCGGCCGCCCTGGGTTGTGCTTTGTCACAAGAGGGCCCGGTGCGACGAATGCAAGTATCGGCGTGCATACGGCGTATCAGGATTCGACGCCCATGATCCTGTTCATAGGACAAGTAGGCAGCGACGTGGTTGAACGGGAAGCTTTTCAGGAAATGGATTACCGCCGGATGTTTGGCCAAATGGCGAAGTGGGTTGCGCAAATTGACCGAGCCGACAGAATTCCGGAGTACGTAAGTCATGCTTTTCATACGGCAGTTTCCGGGAGGCCCGGTCCAGTCGTACTTTCATTGCCCGAGGACATGCTGGTGAGCCAAGCCATGGCTTTTGACGCTGCACCCTACACGAAAGTCAAAGCGCATCCCGGCATCGCCGACATCAGCCAACTACGCGACCTGCTGGGCCAGGCGCGCAGACCGCTGGTCATTCTGGGAGGCGGCGATTGGTCGGCGAGCGGCTGCGCCAATATTCGAAGCTTTATTGAAGCGAATAATCTCCCCGCCGCGTGCAGCTTCCGTCGGCAGGACCTGCTGGACAATCGACACCCAAACTATTGCGGCGATGTCGGTATCGGAATCAATCCCGCCTTGGCGGAACGCGTGCGTACCGCTGATTTGATCCTGGCTATCGGCGCACGGCTGGGAGAAATGACCAGCGGTGGTTACACGTTGTTTGCCATTCCGCGCCCGTTACAACGAATGATCCATATCCATCCGTCGGCGGAAGAGCTGGGCCGGGTTTATCAGGCGACTCTCATGATCAACGCCGGCATGCAGGAATTTGCCGAAGCAGCCGTTAAAATTCCGCCGGTCGATTCTTCGCAATGGCGCGATTGGACACATGGCGCACATGAGGATTACGTCAGAAACTTAACGCATGGAACGATGCCCGGCGCGCTTGATCTCGGAGAAGTCATGGCATTCCTGCGCCGGCGCCTGCCTGAAAACGCCATCATCACCAATGGTGCTGGCAACTATTCCGGGTGGGTACAGCGCTTTTACCAATACACCGGCTATCGCACCCAATTAGCCCCTACCAATGGCGCGATGGGTTACGGCGTTCCCTCTGGCATTGCTGCCAAAATCGTTCACCCAGACCGCGTAGTCGTCAGTTTTTCAGGTGATGGCTGCTTCACCATGAACGGCCAAGAGCTCGCGACGGCGATGCAATATGAATTGCCGCTGATTTTTATCGTCGTGAATAATGCAATGTACGGGACGATACGCATGCATCAAGAGCGGTCGTATCCCGCCCGCGTCTATGCTACCAATTTAAAAAATCCAGACTTTGCAGCCCTCGCTCAAGCTTATGGCTTGCATGGTGAGATTGTCACCAAGACAGCGGAATTTGAACCGGCTTTCGAGCGCGCAATGGCAACCAAAAAGCCGGCGTTGCTGGAATTACGCATCGATCCGGAAGCAATCACCACACGTACCACGCTTACCGCATTGCGCGAACAGGCCGTCAAAGCAGGTAATAATTAGGTTTATTGCACTTCAGAAACCGACTGCTTGCCCGTCGCGTCTCGGTTCGGAGGCGCCGACGTAAACATCCCCGAGTCGGTAGATAAGCTGAGCCGCGCCGAAATCGGTACTACCTACCGGTGCGCGCACGACTCGGTGACCCAGCTGTGCAAGACCTTGGGCTACTTCATCAGCCACTGCGTGCTCCAGCAGCAACCCGCCATCAAGCATAATTTTCCAACGCGGCGCATCGGCCGCGGCTTGCGGATTTTGCAGATAGTCGATGGTACGTACCACCATCTGCATATGCCCCTGCGGCTGCATATCGGCACCCATCACGCCGAAGCTCATGACCGGCTCATTCAGACGAGTCAGGAATGCCGGGATGATGGTATGGAACGGGCGCTTGCCACCACCGACCAGATTTGGATGCCCGGGCTCGAGAGAGAATCCGAAGCCGCGATTCTGCATGCTGATCCCCGTGCCTGGCACTACGATGCCAGAACCGAATCCCATGTAATTGGACTGGATGTAAGACACCATCATTCCGTTGGCATCCGCAGTGGTCAGATACACGGTGCCCGATGGCGGAACGCCGGCTACGGCTGGTCCCGCGCGATCACGGCGTACCAATTGCGCGCGTGATTTGAGGTAGGCCGGATCAAGCATGCTCGATGCCTTGATGCGCATTGATTTTGTATCTGACACATGATGGTAAACATCCGCGAATCCGAGTTTCATTGCTTCGATCTGCAGATGCAGACTTTCGACGGAATCCCTTGCAATACCCGCTATATCGAAATGCGCTAGGATCCCCAACCCGATTAGTGCAGCGATGCCCTGACCATTGGGTGGAATCTCATGCACAGAATAATCTCGGTATCGCTGACGGACGGGTTCAACCCAATCCGCGCGATGACTTGCCAGGTCCTCCATGCTGAGCGCGCCGTTCGACTCGGCACTGAACTTGACTATTTTCTGCGCCAGATTGCCACGATAGAACGATTCGCCTCCTGTGCGTGCTATCTCTAGCAGCGTATCGGCCTGTTCCGGAAAACGGAAGATCTCACCTGCTTCCGGTGCCTGACCATCACGCGCAAACGCCTGAGCGAAGCCGGGTTGATCTTTCAGGCGCGGGATCTGCGATGCCCATTGCATGGACACCACCGGTGAAACCGGAAAGCCGTTGCGCGCGTATTCAATGGCGGGCTCGAACAGGGATGCGAACTCAAGCTTGCCGAATTTCTGCGATAAGGCCGCCCATGCGGAAACCACGCCGGGTACCGTGACACTGTCCCATCCTTCCATCGGCATGCGTTCCCGTCCGGCGAACCGCTCAGGACTCCAGCCCCGCGGTGCACGTCCTGATGCATTCAAACCGTGCAGCATTCGCCCGTCCCATATCAGCGCGAAAGCATCCGAGCCGATACCATTCATGACGGGTTCAACAACCGTTAGAGCGGCGGCAGTCGCAATCGCGGCATCAATTGCATTGCCACCTCGAAGCAGCATACGAAGTCCCGCCTGCGCAGCCAGCGGTTGAGAAGTCGCGACAATATTGCGCGCTAACACCGGCATGCGACGGGACGGATAAGGAAAGTCCCAGCTGAATTTGCTCATACTTCACTCCTGTCAGCGTGTTCTGGTTCTTATTGTGGCAGGATGCACGCGATCGCCGTAATACCAAGCAACGTATGTCCCACTGAGAATTTTTGCCACTTCGAGCAAGTCCGCAGGCCTGGTGCTGTCCTAACTCGGGCGCATACAGCCTTGAACCGTATTAATTGCAGCCGGCAATTGTCTCTAAAAACGACGCTATTCTTTCACAGGCGTTCTTGTGTGCGCAAACCAGAATGCTGATCGTGCTCATTTGCTGGCACACAGTGGCGTCTTCAGCGCTTGCAGGATGTCCCCATTTCGCTGATTCTGTACGAAAACAACAAGCGACAGGTCGGCGCGCTTCCAATCCGCATCAAGCATCGTGACGGACCTCCAGTGCACATCGCCGGAAGCATCTCCGCGTATCGCCCGCACGAGTTCGCGGACAACGAAGTCATGATGAAGCAGTTTCCCCTGATTTTCTCCAGCTTTGATTGAGCTTTCCAGTCCGTCTTCAGTAACTGCAATAAAAATCTGCACTGGATCCGCATACTCGTGCTCAAGCCGTGCATCAATTTCCAATTCGAGCTCTGCGGATGACAGATGCTGACGCACGAACAAATCCGCCGCGGCTGGCAGCCGGTTGAGTTTGCTTATCGTTTGCTCGATGTGAGTATCGATCCGGTACTCGTTGCCATTCAGCAGAAGCTGTGGCGTATAGACGAAGCTGTTGCCATTGCGCTGTGACTGCGTGCGCTGACGCATGCTGAACTGCTCTTTTGCCATGCGATCGGGCCAACCGAGCTGATCCCAGTAATCGACATGAAAGGCCAGCGGTATCAGGCGGTCGGAAGTTAATCCACGAGCCGGCAAGGAGCTCAGCCAGCGATCAGCAGGGGGGCAGCTGTTGCAACCTTCGGAGGTATAGAGTTCCAGCACCGTTACCCGATTCACCGAACTACGCGCTTCGCACTGCACGTGTGCCGAAAAGGCATGCGCTGAGACACAATAACCCAGCAACAGGGGAGCAATGCGCCAAAGGTGCACCAGCGCGTAAAAATGGATGGTTGTCATGCTGGAAGACCTTCTCGACGGTAAAGGTTTTTCAATAGAGGCGGTTTTGCTATCATGCATACTCATTCCTTTGCGTAACGCTCATTGAGCATTGATTTGCACACTCACTCCATTTATTCCGATGGAGTGCTCACGCCAGCCGACCTAGTCCTCCGTGCGGTATCCAGAGGCGTCAAGCTGCTCGCACTGACCGATCATGACGAGACCGGTGGTCTGGCAGAAGCGTCCCAAGCTGCGTGCGGGCGCGATATCGTCCTGGTTTCCGGCGTCGAAATCTCTGCTAGCTGGAATCACCATACTATTCACATTGTGGGCCTGGATATCGATACACAGGCACCGGGGTTGGTTGAAGGATTAGCTGCAATCCGCCGTTGCCGCGGTGAACGAGCGATACGCATCGCCGCGCAACTCGATGCCGCAGGTATAACAGACAGCTTGCGAGGCGCAACGCGGCACGCGGGCGATTCCGCCGCGATCGGCCGCAGCCATTTCGCCCGTTTTCTTGTCGAACAAAAGCACGCTCGCAACACAAATGATGCCTTTCGCCGCTATCTCGGCACAGGACGCGTCGGGTACGTGCCTCTTGTCTGGCCTGTCCTCGCTGACGCGGTTAAATGGATCCGCGACGCCGGCGGCCGATCGGTACTGGCACACCCAAACCGTTATCGTTTGACACCACACGCCACGCAGGGCCTGTTGGAGGCCTTCGCGACCAGTGGCGGGGACGCTATCGAGATCAGCGCCGACAGCCACTCCGGCCGTTCGGCACAGGTACGTCTGGCGAGACGATTCGGATTCGATCTTTCATCCGGGTCAGATTTCCATGGGCCCGGAATTAACGTACCCGATGTGGGAGAGGCAACACAAATACCCGCCAGCGACCATGCACTGTGGCAGCAGCTGCGGACAGGCCGATGACGATAGGGCATGGCACAGTACTTCGTTGTACACCCTCAAAATCCTCAGCAACGAGTCATCCGTCTGGCGGTCGATATCGTGCGCAAAGGAGGATTGATGGTTTATCCCACGGATTCGTGCTATGCCCTGGGATGCCATATCGGCGACAAGGCGGCCATGGAGCGCATGCGCCGGATTCGTCAGCTGGACGAGCAACATCACTTCACGCTGATCTGCCGGGACCTGTCCGAAGTCGGGCAGTACGCGATGGTCGATAACATACAATACCGGGTGCTCAAGTCGACCACGCCCGGCAGCTATACATTCATTCTGAAAGCCACCCGCGAAGTACCGAAAAGGCTATTGAACCCGAGACACAAAACCATTGGCGTGCGGTTGCCTGACCATAACGTGGTGCGGGCGTTGCTGCAGGAAATGAGTGAACCGATATTGAGTACGACCCTGCTGCTGCCCGGGGATGTATTGCCCCTCAACGACATGGAAGAAATCCGAAGCCGCCTGGAACACGATGTGGAAGTGTTGCTGGACGCCGGATCGTGCGGGGTGGAAATGACCACAGTAGTGGATTTGACAAGTGACGTCCCTGCCGTGATCAGACGTGGCAAAGGCAGTATCCAGTTTACGGTGCCCGCGTGATTGAAATCGAGCAGACGCTTCGGCTGATTGCGCTGTATGCAATCCCGGGAATATTCGCCATAACATTGCACGAGGCGGCGCATGGTTACGCTGCCCGTCATTTTGGCGATATGACCGCCTACCAGGCGGGCCGCATCACGCTGAATCCCATCCGTCATGTAGACCCGATGGGTACGATTGTCATACCGATATTGATTTTAATTGCCAGCCAAGGCAGATATGCATTTGGTTGGGCGAAACCGGTTCCGGTAAATTTCAGCCGCTTGCGCAACCCGAAGCGCGACATGTTATGGGTTGCAGCAGCCGGACCGGCATCCAATCTTGTCATGGCCGTTATGTGGGCTTTCGTGATCAAGGCGATGCATGGCGTACCGCCGAATTACTTTACCGAACCTGTTGTGCTGATGGCGCGTGGCGGCATAGTCATCAACGCGGTGCTAATGGTGCTGAACCTGTTACCTTTGCTTCCGCTTGACGGGGGCAGGATAGCGGTGAGCCTGCTCCCCCACCGGCTTGGGTACCGGTTCGCAAAATTGGAACCTTACGGCATGATCATCCTGCTGGCCCTGATGTTTTTGGGCGTGCTCAACTTCGTCATGTTGCCATTCGTGAATGTATTCATCGGCGCGCTCGCTTCTGTCTTCAAAATCTGAAGTGGTAACAGGAAAAACCAAATGTTCGTAGATCGAGTGTTATCCGGCATGCGTCCGACTGGCAGTCTGCATCTGGGGCACTATCACGGTGTGCTGAAAAATTGGGTAAAGCTGCAACACGAATATCAATGCCTTTTCTTCGTTGCCGATTGGCACGCATTGACGACGCATTACGACACGCCCGAAATCGTCGGACAGAATGTCTGGGACATGCTGGTCGATTGGCTCGCTGCGGGTGTCGACCCCGCCGCCGCAACATTATTCATACAGTCGCAGGTGCCGGAACACGCGGAGTTGCATCTATTGCTGTCCATGATCACGCCCCTCGGATGGCTCGAACGCATACCGACTTACAAAGACCAGCAGGAGAAGTTGACGGAAAAGGATTTGTCGACCTACGGGTTCCTCGGATATCCGTTGCTGCAAGGTGCCGACATCCTGATTTATCGCGCCAACCGTGTCCCGGTGGGGGAAGATCAAGTGCCCCACATCGAATTCACGCGCGAGATTGCGCGTCGCTTCAATCATATCTATGGCAGGGAAACTGGCTTCGAGCAAAAAGCCGAAATTGCGGTCAAGAAGCTAGGCGTAAAGCGAGCCAAGGTATACCGGGAGCTACGCACACGCTATCAGCAAATGGGAGAGCATGAAGCATTGACTGCGGCGAAAGACTTGCTTGAGGATGCAGCAAATTTATCGATGGGCGATCGTGAAAGGCTGTTCGGATTCCTTGAAGGCGGTGGCAAGATGATCCTGTCGGAACCTCATGCGCTGTTGACCGAGGCGTCGAAGATGCCGGGGCTGGACGGACAGAAAATGTCTAAGTCGTACAACAACACCATAACGCTTCGTGAGGATGCCGAAAGTGTCACCAAGAAAATTCGTACCATGCCAACCGACCCGGCGCGCGTGCGGCGTACGGACCCCGGCGATCCCGAGAAATGTCCGGTGTGGGAATTTCACAAAATCTATTCCAATGAAGCCACGCAAGAATGGGTGCAAAAAGGCTGCCGTAGCGCCGGCATCGGTTGCCTCGAATGCAAGCAACCAGTGATCGATGCGGTGCTGAAAGAACAAGAACCGATGCGTGAACGCGCGCAACTCTACCTTGACGATCCGACCTTGGTACGCAACATCATTGCGGAGGGCTGCGATCGCGCGCGCAAGCTGGCAGACGAAACTATGCGTGAAGTGCGAAACGCCATGGGGTTGAATTACCCTTGACGCGGAACTGAAGTTTTCGGCCGTCGTTTTAGTATCAAGCCTTATGCCGCATCAGCCGCTGTTGCTCACGCTTCCAGTCTTTGTCTTTCTGGGCCTCTCTTTTGTCATGCTGCTTTTTGCCCTTCGCGAGGCCGACCTCGAGCTTTACCCGCCCACGCGTGTAATGTAGATCGAGAGGAACCAAAGTGTAGCCGGCTCGCTCCACTTTGCCGATCAGTTTGCGGATCTCCTCGACATGAAGCAGCAATTTGCGGGTGCGTGTTGGATCAGGTTGTATGTGCGTGGAAGCTGCTGTCAATGGCGTGATATGACAGCCGATTAGATAGATTTCCTGATTTTTCACGACGACATAGGCTTCCTTCAGCTGCACATGCCCGGCGCGTATCGCCTTCACTTCCCAGCCTTCCAGAACCACGCCGGATTCGAAACGCTCTTCAATAAAATAGTCGTGAAAGGCTTTCTTGTTCTGAACGATGCTCATGACGGCGTGAGTTTTTGCTGCAGGTCGTGTATTTTACCAACGCTTCCACCAAGGCTCGGACGTATCTGATGGCGCTGGTCGAAAAATCCGTCTTGATTGAGTATTCGGCTGCGCAAATGTACGCGCTGGTGGAGAACGTGGCCGCTTATCCCGAGTTTCTACCCTGGTGCGGTGGAACCGAAATCCTGGAAAAGCAACACGACCTTACGCGTGCCGCAATTGTCATCGACTTCCGCGGAATCAAGCAACGGTTCTCGACCCAAAATCGGGCCGATCCACCGAACTTGATTGAGATGACGTTGATAGATGGTCCTTTTCGCCAACTCGACGGCAGTTGGCGTTTCAAGGCACTGGGCAATGAAGCGTGCAAAATTGAATTCCGGTTGCACTATGAATTCTCCAGCAAGTGGCTTGAGAAAATTTTCGGACCAATATTCCACTACATCGCAAGCACCTTCGTGGACGCGTTCGTAAAACGTGCCCGGCAGTTATACGGCGAACGATGAAGATTCGTATAGAGGTAGTTTATGCACGGGCAGATGCACAAGAGGTCGTGCCTCTGGAACTGCAGCAGGGGGCGCGAATAGCGGATGCATTAGCGGCTGCGGGACTGACCGATGTTCCGGGAGGAACGCCGTCCCGAAGTCACATTGGCATTTGGGGAGCACCCGCGTCGCTCGATACCGAGTTGCGTGATCGCGACCGGGTAGAAATTTATCGTGAACTCGTCGCCGATCCGAAGCAGGCAAGGCGGCAGCGCGCCAGACAACAAAAAAAAGCTCGCCGCTGAAACGCTTTGGCTGCTAGTTGCATACGCCGGCTTCCGCCTTCTTCAGACGGTCAATCTCCTGACCGATCTGCGCATCACTCATGTATTCGCGTTCTCCTTTGGCGTTGGTCTGGGTGATCCGTCCACCAGCCTGGAGACCTTTCAACTGAACCCGTACTTGGGTGCACGTCTGTTTTTTTTCAGCCGCCTCGTCGGCCTTTTTCTTTTCCGCGGCTTCGCGCTCGGCCGTTTCCACTTGTCGTTTTTTGAATTCCGCCTCCTGCTCGGTGTAAGTTTTCGCCTTGGCAGGCGCCTGATCTTTTCCGGCGGGCTTCACCGCCGGTGACTGGTGGGGCGTCTTTACCGTAATCGGTTCCTTCACGTCCGCCGGTGGCGGTTGGTCGGAATAGTGGACCTTGCCCTGGGCGTCGGTCCATTTGTAAGTTTGTGCGCCGATTGCTGCGCTTGACAACACTGAGGCAATCGCGAGCAGCAGAACGGTGTTACCCACTTGGCATTGCATATGCGGAATTCTCCCGATGATCTATGGAACTGGTGTCGTACCGTAGCCAAAAAAAGTCGAACACAAGGATTTAACGGTTGAAACGGCGCATTGTTTACCGATTCATCCGCCATAAACAAACCATAGCTGCTCGAGCCTTGCAGGTCAAACTGGAAAACGGCTGCAGGTCGTGGATTTACCACGCGAAACTCGGTCTGTATAATGGCGTCTTTGTGAAGGATTAAAAGTATGCGAGTCCTGCAAAAGGCGCTCACCTTCGATGACGTTCTGCTGGTTCCCGCCCATTCGACCGTCCTTCCTCGCGACGTCAGTCTGACGACGCAACTTACCAGGAGCATAGCGCTCAATATACCGCTGATATCCGCAGCCATGGACACCGTGACGGATGCCCGCCTTGCCATCGCCATGGCGCAGGAAGGCGGCATCGGCATCGTGCACAAAAACATGCTGCCGAAAGCGCAAGCTGCCGAAGTCGCCAAAGTAAAACGTTTTGAAAGCGGTGTCGTCAAGGATCCCATCACAATTTCTCAGGACATGACCGTTCGAAACGTCCTGAATCTTATCCGTCAGCATCGCATATCCGGGCTGCCGGTTGTCGATGGAGCAAAGGTAGTCGGCATAGTCACCAATCGCGATCTTCGGTTTGAAAGCAATCTCGACCAGCCCGTAAAAAATATTATGACCCCACGTGACAGGCTGGTGACCGTACGTGAGGGCGTCAGTATCGAAGACGCGATGCGTCTGTTGCATCAGCATAGGCTGGAACGTGTGCTGGTCATCAATGAAGAGTTCGAATTGCGTGGATTGATTACCGTGAAGGACATTCTCAAGTCCTCCGAGCATCCGTACGCCAGCAAGGATCAACTGGGCCGCCTGCGAGTAGGCGCCGCAGTCGGTGTTGGTGAAGGTACCGAAGAACGGGTTGGCTTTTTGGTCGAAGCCGGTGTAGACGTGCTGGTAGTGGATACAGCCCATGGACATTCCCAAGGGGTGCTGGACCGCGTGCGCTGGATCAAGCGTACGTATCCGGCTGCCCAGGTCATTGGCGGTAATATCGCTACAGGAGCCGCGGCAAAATCCTTGCTGGACCAAGGCGCAGATGGTGTCAAGGTTGGCATCGGTCCGGGATCAATTTGCACTACCCGCATCGTGGCAGGAGTAGGGGTGCCTCAGATCACGGCAATTAGTGATGTGGCTACAGCACTTCAAGGTACGGGCGTACCCATGATTGCGGACGGCGGCATACGTTATTCGGGGGACATCGCCAAGGCAATTTCTGCAGGTGCAGATTCAGTAATGCTGGGTGGCCTGTTTGCCGGCACCGAGGAAGCGCCCGGCGAAATAGAGCTATTCCAGGGACGCTCATACAAAACTTACCGCGGCATGGGTTCTCTGGGGGCGATGCAGCAAGGGTCAAGCGACCGTTATTTTCAGGATGATGAAGACGCGGCGGACAAGCTCGTGCCGGAAGGCGTGGAAGGGCGTGTTCCGTACAAAGGCAGTGTGGTTCAAGTCATGCACCAACTGATGGGAGGCCTGCGCTCGGCAATGGGCTACTTGGGCTGCCCCACCATCGCAGCTGTCAAGCAGCGCGCGCAGTTCGTACAAATCACAACAGCGGGTGTGCGGGAATCCCATGTTCACGACGTACAGATCGTCAAGGAAGCGCCCAACTATCACGTTGAATAAGCGACGCATGCGCAGTAACGCGCACGAAATTTTGCGGCTCGAAGACGTTGCCGCTTCCCGCTCCTGCTCCCACATCTGTGTTCGATGACTCACGATAAAATTTTGATACTGGATTTCGGCGCTCAGTACAGCCAGCTGATTGCGCGTCGCGTGCGTGAGGCAGGGGTTTACTGCGAATTGCACCCCCATGACGTGAGTGATGAGTTCGTGCGCAGCTTCGCACCGAAGGGAATCATCCTGTCGGGCGGTCCTGCTTCGGTGGTTGTAGACGGCACACCGCGTGCACCGCAAACGGTGTTCGAGCTCGGAGTACCCGTGCTCGGCATCTGTTATGGCATGCAGACTATGGCGGCGCAACTTGGCGGCAGGGTCGAAAATGGCTTGATACGCGAATTTGGCTATGCAGAGGTCCGCGCCCGCGGACATTCCAAGCTGCTGGAAGGTATCGAAGACCGTCGCAACGCCGAAGGCCATGGCTTGCTCGATGTGTGGATGAGCCATGGCGACAAGGTAAATAGGTTACCACCCGGTTTCAAAGTCATCGCCAGCAACGCCGCAACCGCAATTGCGGGTATGGCTGATGAATCACGAAATTTTTACGGCGTGCAGTTCCATCCCGAAGTGACGCATACCCTGCAGGGCAAGGCGCTGCTGCAACAGTTTTTGCATCGCATCTGCGGCCTGGCATCGGACTGGAACATGCCCGATTACCTGGAAGAAGCAGTCGGGCGCATCCGCTCGGAGGTAGGCAACGAAGAAGTCATCCTGGGTCTTTCTGGCGGGGTTGATTCATCCGTAGCGGCTGCTTTAATTCACCGGGCGATCGGCCCGCAGCTGACCTGCGTGTTTGTCGATACCGGCCTTT